>NZ_JAUQTZ010000100.1:0-23462 GCF_059803845.1 Rhizobium sp. UFLA01-1127
TCGTTCTTGGCGGAGACCTTCGGCAGCATGTCGCCGAGGTCTGTCGGCAGCATTTCGGCCGTGATCGGCGTATCTGCTCCGTCCGAGCGGGCGAGAATCATCAGACGCTCGATATTGTTGCGCAGCTGGCGGATGTTGCCAGGCCAGTCATGCGCCTGCAGCACGGCCATGGCGTCGTCACCGATCCGGCGCGAACGGATGCCGGCCTGCTCGGAAATCTGGCGCATGAGCTGATCGACCAGGAAGGGAATGTCTTCCCGGCGCTCGGCAAGAGCGGGCACGCGAACGGGCACGACAGCCAAGCGATGATAGAGATCTTCCCGGAACAGGCTCTCGGCAATGCGGCTCTCGAGATTATAGGCCGTGGACGAGATGATGCGCACGTCCACTTTGACGCGCTTCGACCCGCCGACGCGCTCGAATTGCTGATCGACGAGAACGCGCAAAATCTTGTTCTGCGTCTCGCGCGGCATTTCACCAACCTCGTCGAGATAGAGAATGCCGCGATGGGCCTCCTCCAGAGCACCGATCTTGCGCGCCTGCCCCGGCGAACCTTCGGTGCCGAACAGAGCGATTTCCATGCGCTCGGGCGTGATCGTCGCGGCATTCAGCGCCACGAAAGGACCGTTCGCCCGGCTCGACTTCTTGTGGATCATGCGAGCCACGAGCTCCTTGCCGGAGCCGGAGGGGCCGAAGATCATGACGCGGCTGTTGGTCGGGGAAACCTTGTCGATCGTCTGGCGAAGCTGCGAAACGGCGACCGACGTACCGATCAGCTCCACCGCGTCGCCGGTGCGGCGCTTCAGTTCGGAGACCTCGCGCTTCAGCTTGGAGTTCTCCAGCGCGCGCTCCGCGATCAGGATGAGGCGATCGGCCTTGAACGGCTTTTCGATGAAATCGAAAGCGCCGCGCTTGATGGCGGAGACGGCCGTTTCGATATTGCCATGACCCGAAATCATGACCACGGGCAACTCGGGATGACGCGCCTTGATTTCGTCGAGCAGCGCAAGGCCGTCCAGCTTGCTGCCCTGCATCCAGATATCGAGGAAGATCAGCCGCGGCGCCCGGTCGGAAATAGCGGCCAGCGCACTGTCGCTATCATGTGCCGTGCGGGTTTCATGTCCCTCATCCGAAAGAATTCCCGAAACGATTTCGCGAATGTCTTCCTCGTCGTCCACCACGAGAATATCAGATGCCATAGACGCTTTCCTTGTCACTTGCTGGCTGGGCGACGGCGGCTTGCTCACGGCGCGGCAAATGCACGCGGATCATGGCCCCCCTGCCCTGGTCGAATTCTGCGGGAGCGTCGTGGAGTTCGAGCTGCCCGCCATGGTCTTCAATGATCTTCTTGACGATGGCGAGACCGAGGCCCGTACCCTTCTCGCGCATTGTCATATAGGGTTCGAGAATGCTGTGCCGGTTCTCGACCGGCAGGCCGCGGCCGTTGTCAATGACATCGACGGTGAAGCGGTCGCGGTCAGGATCGAGCGACGAGCGCACCAGGATCTTCGGCTGTTCGCGGGCCTGGTCGTTCGGCACACCTTCTATCGCCTCCACGGCATTCTTGATGAGATTGCCGAAGGCTTGGCCGAGCATGCGGGTATCGAACATGCCCTCCAGCCGTTCGTCTCCCAGCTCGCGCTCGAATTTGACGTGGTTGTTGCCCATTTCGCGCAGGAACACCGCGTCGCGCAGAATATCGCGCAGATCGCTCGGCTCCATGGTCGGTTTCGGCATGCGTGCAAAGGAGGAGAACTCATCGACCATGCGGCCGATATCGCCCACCTGGCGGATGATCGTATCCGTGCACTGGTCGAAGACCGCACGGTCGGCATCGGCGATGTTCTTGCCGAAACGGCGGCGGATACGCTCGGCCGACAGCTGAATGGGTGTCAGCGGGTTCTTGATTTCATGCGCGATGCGGCGCGCAACGTCGGCCCACGCGGTCGAACGCTGCGCGATGACGAGATCGGTAATATCGTCGAGCGTAATCACATAGGATTCATTGGCATCGCGCGATTCCTCGCGCGTCACCTGAACGCTGAGCGTGCGCACGGTTCCGCCGCGGACGAGACTGATCTGCTTGCGGAAATCGCTGCGATGGCGTGTCGTCGCCTCGGTGACAACCTGATCGACCTCGGGCGAAATGTCCGACAGGTTCTTGCCGATGAGTTCGTCACTCTTGAGCGTCAGCAGATCTTCGGCCGAAGTATTGACGATGGTGATGCGCCGATCATGTTCGACGCCGATCACGGCCGCCGTCACGCCCGACAGCACAGCCTCGATAAAGCGGCGGCGATCATCGACCTCGTCCTTCGCCTCCAGGATTTCATCGCGCTGAGTACGAATTTCCGAGATCATCTTGTTGAAGGTGCGCGAAAGGCTGCCGACATCACCGTCTGCCGAGCGCACGGGCACCAGCACGTTCATATTGCCCGAGGCAACATTGTCCGCAGCGCTGATGAGAAGGCGGATCGGCCGCACGATACGGTCGGCGATCGCAATGGCGGTCCAGATCGCAGCCAGCAGCACGATGAGCGCAAAGCCGATGTAGAGAACGGCAAAGGCGATCTGGAGCGACATGCGTCCCGCCTCCATTGCCTTGTACTCGGCCGTGTTGTCTTCGACCATGCGCATGGCGGTCATGACGCGCGGATCGACGGCGCGCACCGTGTAGAGGAACGAACCGGGGATTTCATCGAGCTTGATGACCGCGCCGACGAGATTGGTGACACCCGGTGGAATAAGCGTCGGCTGACCATTGGCCGAGGAATCCAGCGCATCCTTCGGAATGGCGGGTAGCGGCCGCTCGGTCTTGATATCGGCCTGGACAATGGCGGTGCCGTCGCGACGGACCAGGAAGGCGCCGAGCAGGCCTCGGCCCCGCGCCTGGCGGGTCATCAAATCGGCAAAGCCGGTGCGATCGAGATTGAAGAGCGAGCGATTGCGCTCCAGATCGTTCGCCATCGACACGGTCTGGCCCTGCAGATAGCTCGCGTTCTCCATCAGATAAGCTTGCGCAACGTTCTGCGACGAGCTGATGATCTGCTGCGTGCGCACGCCGAACCACCGATCGAGCCCGACATTCAGCGTCAGACTGGCAACGATGGCGACAAGAATGGCCGGCGTGATTGCGACGATTGAGAAAAGAACGACGATGCGGATATGCAGGCGGGCGGCTGCGCGACCGCGGCTGCGCGCCTTCATCAGCCGCGCGACCTCGCGAGCGATCAGCGCGATCAGCCCCAGCACGAACAGACCGTTGATCACGACCGAGGTGAAGACGACTGAAGAAGTCGGGGCAATCGGCGTGAGCCCAAGCAACATAAGCAGGGTTGCGATGGCGCAGAGAAGCGCGCCGCCGGCCAGAACAAGGCCAGGCAAAGCAAAGGAAGCACGGCGGTCCGTCACTTTGACAACCGCCTCGTCGCTCGCCGCCGGCGACACTGCATCCTGTATCATTCCCATCAATCTCCACGCCCGAGCGACGATCGGCGCCCCGGTCAAATCGCACAGCCACATAAGGCCTTCATGCGAGCGACAGGCAGAGGCCCGAACTGTCGTTCGGTTTCGCACAGGAGCGAAACCCTTACTTCAAGTCATCGTTGCAAATAACTGAAAAATCAGACGAACTCCCACTGTCAGGAGAGCATGCCGGACGAATCGCCACTGCAAAAACGACGAATCAACTGCGTGACCTTTAAGCAACGCATTGTGGCGAAAATGCAACGCATTGGAATGCGTTGTCAAGCCGTGCGGGAGCTTCTGTAAACTGAAACTCCCAGTTCTCTGATCTTTTTGCGCAGCGTATTGCGGTTGAGGCCCAGAAGATCGGCCGCCTTGATCTGATTGCCGCGGGTGGCGGTCAATGCAGCGAGAATCAGCGGATATTCCATTTCCGTCAATACGCGGTCGTAAAGCCCGGGCGGCGGGAGATTGTCGCCGAATCCGGCGAAATAGGTCCGCATATTCTCTTCCACCGCCTGCGCAATGGTCATGGAGCCGGTGCGGACCGGCCCTTTTTCGATCGGGCTGTCGGGTACGTCGGCGCGCAGTTCCGCATCAATGATCTCCTTGGTGATGACATCCTGCGGATAAAGCGCCATCAGCCGGCGGATAAGATTTTCCAGTTCGCGGACGTTGCCAGGCCAGGGATAGGCCTTCATGAGTTCGAGCGCTTCCTGATCGAAACGCTTTGAACCAAGCCCTTCCTTCTCGGCCTGCTGGATGAAATGACGCACCAGATCCGGAATGTCTTCGGCTCGGTCGCGCAGCGGCGGCAGGCGCAGCGGCACGACGTTGAGGCGATAATACAGGTCCTCGCGGAACAGGCCTTGATTGATGGCCTGCTTCAGATCCTTGTTGGTAGCGGCAACGATACGGACATCGGTGCGGATCGGCGTGCGGCCGCCGACGGTCGTATATTCGCCCTGTTGCAATACGCGCAGCAAACGCGTCTGCGCATCCATCGGCATATCGCCGATTTCGTCGAGGAACAGCGTGCCACCCTCGGCCTGCTCGAACCGGCCCGTCGAGCGGGTCTGCGCGCCCGTGAAGGCGCCTTTTTCATGGCCGAACAGTTCGGATTCGATCAGGTCGCGCGGGATCGCGGCCATGTTGATCGCCACGAACGGACCATTGCGGCGCTTGCCGTAATCGTGCAGGGCGCGCGCAACCAGCTCCTTGCCGGTGCCGGATTCGCCGGTGATCATCAGCGTCAGATCGGTCTGCATCAGGCGCGCGAGCACGCGGTAGATTTCCTGCATGGCGGCGGAACGGCCGACGAGCGGCATGCCGTCCTGCATGTCATCATCGATCTTTGCCGGCTTGCGTTTCGGCTCGGACAGCGCCCGGCCGACGATTGCAATCAGTTCGGTCAGGTCGAAGGGCTTCGGCAGATAGTCGTAAGCGCCCTTTTCCGATGCCTTGATGGCCGTCATGAAGGTGTTCTGCGCGCTCATGACCAGAACAGGCAGATCCGGCCTCGCCTTCTTGATACGGGGCAGCAGGTCGAATGCGTTTTCGTCGGGCATGACGACGTCGGTTACGACAAGGTCGCCTTCACCGGCGGAGACCCAGCGCCAGAGCGTGGCGGCGTTTGACGTGATGCGTACATCGTAACCTGCGCGGCTCAAAGCCTGGTTGAGCACGGTGCGGATGGCTGCATCGTCATCGGCGACAAGGATCGTGGCTGTCATCGAGTAGTCCCTGTAGAGTTCGGAAGTGGGGCATCTTCTGAGGTAATGCCTTTGGAGGCGGGCATCAAAACACGGAATGTAGTGCGATGGTTCTGGCTGTCGCATTCGACGATGCCGCCATGATCGCCGATGATCTTGGCGACCAGCGCAAGGCCGAGGCCGGTTCCGTTCGTCTTGGTGGTGATGAACGGATCGAAGAGATGAGGCACGAGATCGGCCGGCACGCCGGGGCCATTGTCGATGACGCAGAATTCCAGCGGCAAGGAGATCTTTTCGCGCGTGCCGGCGACGGAAAGCCTGATGCCGGGACGATAGGCCGTCGTCAGCATGATCTCGCCATCCGGCCGGTCACCGACCGCTTCGGCAGCGTTCTTCACCAGATTGAGGAAGACCTGCACGAGCTGGTCTCGGTTTGCGAAAACCGCCGGCAATGACGGGTCGTAGTTCTCGGAAAGCTTAATGTTGCGGGCAAAGCCGGCCTTGGCAACGGCCTTCACATGGTCGAGCACGGAATGGATGTTGACGGGAACGCGATCGACAGGCCGCTCGTCGGAGAAAACCTCCATACGGTCGACCAGCGAAACGATACGGTCGGTTTCGTCGCAGATGAGACGTGTCAGGGCACGATCGTCATCTTCAACCGATTGTTCGAGCAGCTGCGCGGCCCCTCGGATGCCCGAGAGCGGATTCTTGATTTCGTGTGCCAGCATCGAGGCAAGGCCGGTGACCGAGCGGGCCGCGGCGCGATGCGTCAGCTGCCGATCGATCTTGTCCGCCATCGAGCGCTCCTGGAACACCACCACCACCGAGCCGGGATCGCTTGAAACCGGCGCGACGTAGATATCCACGAGCTTGTCTTGCCCCAGGCGCGGAGAACTCAGATCGACGCGGTATTCGTTAACCGGCGCACGGCGCTCGCGCACCTGGTCGATCAGGGCCAGGAGCGGGCTGCCGAAGGGGATAAAGGTCGAAATCTTGTAGCGCGACAGATGCGCGGCGCTCGCTCCGAAGAAGGCTTCCGCCTCCCAGTTGGCAAAGGCGATCAAGCCCGCCTCGTCGACCATGACCACGGGGTTTTGGATGGCGTTGAGAACGGCCATGGCGACAGAGTTGGAATTGGCCATGTTGTCCCCGGCTCCGGAGCTGGATTTCGAAGTCATGCAGCCTCCTGGACGCATTGAGCAAGATCGGCGCCTGCCTGCAGCGCGGCATGGAAGGATGCGGCCACCTCGCCGCTGTCTTTCGAGGTCATGATTTTCGCCTTCTCGGCACCCGTCGTCGCTCCTGCATAGCGATCGAGATACCAGGCCAGATGCTTGCGGGCATGACGGATGCCGACCGCTTCACCGTAGAATTCCAACATCATCCGGTAGTGTTCGAGAGCAATCTCGACCATCTCCTGACGGTTTGGTTCGCGATGGCCGGCCAGCACGCCAGCATGCCACGGACGGCCCTGGCAGCCCCGGCCGATCATGACTGCGTCGGCACCGGAGCGCCGCAGGATTTCCTGCGCGTCTTGCATCGTTTCGACATCGCCATTGGCGACAAGCGGGATGGAAACGGCATCGCGTACCGCGCGGATCGCATCCCAATCCGCCCTGCCCTCGTAAAATTGCATACGCGTGCGGCCGTGGATGGTGACGAGCTGGATGCCGGCTTCTTCGGCCCGGCGCGCGATATCGGGCGCGTTGATGGAATTTTCGTCCCAGCCGAGCCGCATCTTGAGCGTGACCGGGATGTCCACGGCACCGACCGTCGCCTCGATCAATGTCAGCGCATGATCCGGGTCGCGCATCAGCGCCGAGCCGGAATAACCGCCGATCACCTTCTTGGCCGGGCATCCCATATTGATATCGATTATATCGGCGCCGTTGTCGGCAGCGATCTTGGCCGCCTCGGCCATCCAATGCGCTTCACGGCCGGCAAGCTGAACCATATGCGGCTTCAAACCAGCGCTCTTCAGACGCGCCCAGGATTCGGCCGTGTCCTGCACGAGTTCACGACTGGCGACCATTTCCGTCACGACCAGACCAGCGCCATAGCGCAAGGCAAGCTGCCGGAAAGGCAGATCGGTCACGCCCGACATCGGTGCCAAGATCACGCGATTTCGGACAGATACGGAACCGATGGAAAATGGAGCTGCGAGCTTTGAAGAAAGCAAATGATTATCTTTCGGGCACACCATACATCTGCACTATTTTTAGACACCCTTTGAAAGTTTGCCAAGAGGTTTCGGAGAGCTCCGATATTTTTTAGGCAAATGCTGGAAAGTTCCTAATTGAGGCGATAGACCCTGCTGAAGCAGGATCCCGTTTTACCGATCCATTTAGCATGTGCTTGTTCAAAGGAAGCCTTGCGCTTTCAAAGCCATGCCGGAGACCGGGCCTTTCATCTTTCGGGGGTTTATGACGCAAATGCATTCAAAGCAACCGCTGCCGGTGGGAATCGTGATCGTTGCCGCCGGACGCGGCGAACGGGCAGGTTCTCCCGAAGAAGGCCCCAAGCAATATCGCCCGATCGGCGGCAGAGCGGTTATTGCGCATACGCTTGAAGGATTCGTGACATGGCCGCAGGCGTCGAAGATCGTCGTCGTCATCCATCGCGACGATGAGAAGCTGTTTCGAGCGGCGTTGGAACAGGTTGCCGGCTTGCCTGAGGTCGAGATCGCCTTCGGCGGAACGACACGCCAGCAATCCGTGCTTGCCGGGCTGCGCGCGCTGAAGGACAGCGGCGTGACGCATGTGATGATCCACGATGCCGTGCGCCCGTTCTTTGACCATGATCTGCTGGATCGCGTCACGGCAGCCCTTGCAGCCGGCGCGCCGGCCGTACTGCCAGCCATGCCAGTCACCGACACGCTGAAGCGCGGTGACGCAAGCGGGCTGGTGGTCGAAACTGTCTCTCGCGCCGGGCTCCACGCCGCGCAGACACCGCAATCCTTCCGCCTCGCCGATATTCTCGCCGCCCATGAGAAAGCGGAGGCCGGCGGCAAAAACGATTTCACCGACGACGCGGCGATTGCGGAATGGTGTAACCTGCCGGTGACATTGGTGACCGGCAGCGCCGACAATGTGAAACTGACAATCAAGAGGGACATTGCCATGGCGGAGGAAAAGCTCGGCGCGGGGCTGTTGCCCGACGTGCGCACCGGCAACGGCTATGACGTGCATCAGCTGGAGCCCGGCAACGGCGTTACCCTTTGCGGCGTGTTCATTCCGCATGACCAAAAGCTGAAGGGGCACTCCGATGCCGATGTCGCCCTGCATGCCCTGACGGATGCCCTGCTCGCCACATGCGGCGCCGGCGATATAGGCGACCATTTTCCGCCCTCCGATCCGCAATGGAAGGGTGCGCCTTCCCGAATCTTCATCGAGCACGCGGCAAAGATCGTGCGCGAGCGCGGCGGTACCATCATGAATGCGGATGTCTCGCTGATCGCCGAAGCGCCGAAAATCGGGCCGCATCGCGATATCATGCGCGCCAAGCTTTCCGAATTTCTGGGCATCAGCATCGATCGCTGCTCGGTCAAGGCAACGACCAACGAGAAAATCGGCTTCGTCGGCCGCCGCGAAGGTATTGCAGCCATTGCGACAGCGACAGTCGTCTATCGCGGAGGCAAGGCATAATGCATTTCCCCGATGAAATTATCGCCCTCGCACAAACGATCGTCACGGACTTCACGGCAAAAGGCTGGATGGTCGCTACGGCCGAATCCTGCACCGGCGGCCTGATCGCCGGTGCGCTCACGGAAATTCCTGGTTCGTCTGCCGTCGTCGATCGCGGCTTCGTGACCTATACCAATACCGCGAAGGTGGAGATGCTCGGCGTTCAGGAACAGACGCTCGCGCAATTCGGCGCGGTTTCGAAGGAAACGGCGCTGCAGATGGTGCATGGCGCCCTCTTCCGCTCGCGGGCCGATTTTGCCGTTGCCGTGACCGGCATTGCCGGCCCCGGCGGCGGCTCGGCGGAAAAGCCGGTCGGGCTCGTCCACCTCGCCGCCAAGGCGCGAAGCGGCGGCCTCATCCATCATGAAATGCGCTATGGCGATATCGGCCGCGACAAGGTTCGTCTTGCGACCCTGAACGCGGCATTGGAGATGCTCGTCGCTCTCGGTCAATGACCGGGCGAGCCCTCAAGCATAGATCTTGTTCGCGCGCGTCTCGAAGGCATCCGTGAACATGCGAAAGGCCCGGTCGAACATCGACCCCATCAAGGCGCCGAGAATGCGGCTCTTGAATTCGTAGTCGATGAAGAAATCGATGACGCTGCCGCCATTCCCCGACGGCTGGAAGCGCCAGCGGTTGTCGAGATATTTGAACGGGCCGTCGATATATTTCACATCGATCGCGCGCTCCGCCTTGTTCAGCAGCACCTGCGTCGTGAAGGTCTCGCGGATCGCCTTGTAGCCGACGGTCATGTCAGTGATCAGCAGGGTCTTGCCGTCGCGTTCCTTGCGGCTGCGGACGGTGAGCGCCTCGCAAAGCGGCAGGAATTCCGGATAGCGCTCCACATCGGCGACGAGGTCGAACATCTGGTCGGGCGAATGCGGTACGGGGCGATGGGTTTCGAACTGAGGCATGAGCCGCAATTAAGCAGGACGACCAAGAAGATCAAGGAGCTGACGCATTTCGCCGCGGGATTTCAGCTGCAAAACGGGGACATCTGGGCCATGCTCTGCGAGGCCGGCAAGAATCCGAGGCGTGAATTTTTCCTCGAACGTCCAGATGAAGCGCAGAAACTCCCAGTCGACTTTCTCGATACAGCCCGGCGCCATTTCCTGGCGCGTGCGGCCCATCCATTTCACCCAGCGGGAGAGGACACCCCAGACGCAAACGAGGCGGGGCATCCGCACCCAGATGACTATGTCGGTGCGCGGCAGGCGGATATCGAATGTCGAGGGGTTGGTGCCATCCATAATCCATCGTTCCAGCTGGATTTTGGCGACGATGATGGCGCGCTGATCCTCCTTGTCGCGCTGAACCCAGCCCGGCAGCCACAGGACGTCACGATCGATCGAGACATAGGCAACGCCGAAACGAGCGGCAATCTTCTGCGAGAGGGTCGATTTGCCGCCGCCGGAGCAGCCGATGACCATGATTCGGTTCGCATTTCTGACAAGGGCTGCGGCCCCGACTATATCGACAGCACCAGGAAACGCCTGCGGCGCGACGATCTGCTCCACGGTCCAGCTCCATAGTCGAATCGAAAACGCCGAACCGATAACAAACGGCGGCGTGTTCCCTAAGCTGCTCACAAGACAAACGCATGACGGCGCGAACTGAAACCGCGGCACAATCGCCGCGGCTCATTCAAAAGGCAAGGCTGGAGTTGTTAGGCTTATTCGGCAGCCAGCAGCAGCTTCCTTTCGCGAGCCGCACGCAAACGCTCGAAATCATCGCCGGCGTGGTGCGAAGAGCGGGTCAGCGGGCTCGACGACACCATGAGGAAACCCTTGCTATAGGCTACGGTCTCATAGGACTTGAACTCTTCCGGCGTGACGAAGCTCATCACCTGATGATGCTTGCGCGTTGGCTGCAGATATTGGCCGATGGTTAGGAAATCGACGTCGGCGGTGCGCAGGTCGTCCATCAGCTGCAGCACTTCGTTGCGCTCTTCGCCAAGGCCAACCATGATGCCCGACTTGGTGAACATGGTTGGGTCCAATTCCTTGACCCGCTGCAGCAGGCGGACGGAGTGGAAGTAGCGGGCACCGGGGCGAACCGTCAGATAATTGCCGGGCACGGTTTCCAGATTGTGGTTGAAGACGTCGGGCTTGGCGGCGACGACGCGCTCCAAAGCGCCCGGCTTCTTCAGGAAGTCCGGCGTCAGGATTTCGATCGTTGTTGCCGGCGAAGCGGCCCGGATCGCCCAGATCACCTTCTCGAAATGTTCGGCGCCGCCGTCGGCCAAGTCGTCGCGGTCTACCGAGGTGATGACGACGTGGCTGAGGCCCATCTCCTTGACGGCCTTGGCAGCGTTTTCGGGCTCGGCCATATCAAGCGCATTCGGCTTGCCGGTCGCGACGTTGCAGAAGGCGCAGGCGCGCGTGCAAATCTCGCCCATGATCATGAAAGTGGCGTGCTTCTTGTCCCAGCACTCGCCGATGTTCGGGCAGCCGGCCTCTTCGCAGACCGTGACGAGCTTATGCTCCTTCACGATCGAGCGGGTTTCGGCATAGCCCTTCGAGGTCGGCGCCTTCACGCGGATCCAGTCCGGCTTGCGCAGAACTTCGGTATCCGGCCGATGCGCCTTCTCGGGGTGACGAACGCGCTTGGCTTCCGGGTTGATCGTGTCGAGAATGGTGACCATGAAACGTCTACTTTCCGCCGCTTGAATGCGGCCCTTCATCGCCGGGCGGCTTTGGCGAGGAATATCAGAATGCATGCACCGATGAAACCGGTGATGAAAAAGCCGAGCCGGCCGCCGGGGACGCCGACATGCAGGGCAACTAGGAGCCCGGCTGCGACGACCGAACCGGCAACACCGAGGATGATGTTGAGAATGATCCCATAACGCGCATCCATCAGCTTGCCAGCGAGCCACCCCGCGAGACCGCCGATGATGATCAGACCCAGCCAACCTACGCTTTCCATCAAACCCTCGTTTCGCGCGCCCTTCAGGACAATCCTGCCGAACGCCGCGTTGCCTCTTACCGATAAGCCGCTAGACGATCAATCTCGCCAGCAGCACCACGACGATCGCGCCGACGGTGGCATGGATGATCTCCACGACAAGCGCATTTTGAATGCCGAGCGAAATCCCGAAATAATGGAACAGGAAACCGCCCACAAAAGCGCCGATCACGCCGCTCACCAGGCAACTGATGAGCCCGCCTCCGCCGACGATCAGGCTCGCGAAGAACCCCGCGACCAGACCGATGAGAAGAAAGACGACCCAACCTTGCGCTGCCATAGACATGTTGATTTCCTTTCCTGTTTTCCACCTTTCGGATAAAGGGCGTGGCAGGAAATTATCAAGCGTTCAGCACCCGGCCATAGGCGTCCAGCACGGCTTCCTTCATCGTTTCCGAAACGGTCGGATGCGGGAAGATCGTGTGCATCAATTCTTCTTCCGTCGTCTCCAGGTTCATGGCGACGACGAAGCCCTGGATCAGTTCGGTCACTTCAGCGCCGACCATATGCGCGCCGAGGAGTTCGCCGGTCTTCTTGTCGAAGATGACCTTGCAGAGGCCGTGGTCCTCGCCAAGCGCGATCGCCTTGCCGTTGGCAACGAAGGAGAAGCGGCCGACGCGGATATCGCGGCCGAGTTCCTTGGCCTTGGCTTCGGTCAGGCCGACGGAGGCGACCTGCGGCTGGCAATAGGTGCAGCCCGGAACCTTGCTCTTGTCGGTCGGATGAACGTTCGGCAGGCCGGCGATCTTCTCGATGCAGACGACGCCCTCATGTTCGGCCTTGTGGGCCAGCATCGGCGGGCCGGCGACGTCGCCGATCGCGTAGATGCCGGGAACATTGGTCTTGCCGTAGCCGTCGATGACGACGCAGCCTCGGTCGGTCTTCACGCCGAGCGCTTCGAGGCCGAGGTTCTCGATGTTGCCCTGAACACCGACAGCCGAGATCATGCGGTCGGCAACGATCTGCTGCACCTTGCCGTCTTCGGTTTCGACATGGGCGGTAATGCTGTTGGCAGCCTTGTCGACCTTCGTGACCTTCGCCTTGGTGAATATCTTCAGGCCGCGCTTTTCGAGCTGCTTGCGGGCGATACCGGAGATTTCGGTATCCTCCACCGGCATGATGGTCGGCATGACTTCGACGACGGTGACGTCGACGCCCATCGAACGGTAGAAGCTGGCGAACTCGATGCCGATGGCGCCCGAGCCCATGACGAGTAGCGACTTCGGCAGGAAGTCCGGCTTCAGGGCCTCGAAATAGGTCCAGATCAGCTTGCCGTCCGGCTCGATGCCCGGCAGCGCGCGCGGACGGGCGCCGGTCGCGACGATGATGTGTTTGGCTGTGTAGGTGCCCTCGCCCTTGACGTTCTTCGGCACCGAATGCTGCGGCTCGACAACCGGCTTGGCCGACTTGCCGACGACGATCTCGCCCGGCTTGGTGATCTTGGCTTCGCCCCAGATCACATCGACCTTGTTCTTCTTCATCAGGAAGCCGACGCCTTGATTGAGGCGGGCGGAGACGCCGCGCGAACGGGCAACCACGGCCTTCACATCAGCGCTCACCTTGCCTTCGAGAACGAGGCCATAATCCTTCAGGTGGTTGGAATGATCGAGAATTTCAGCCGAACGGAGCAGCGCCTTCGTGGGGATGCAGCCCCAGTTGAGGCAGATGCCGCCCAGGTGCTCGCGCTCGACGATCGCGGTCTTCAGGCCAAGCTGGCCGGCGCGCACGGCGGCGACATAACCGCCCGGACCGGAGCCGATGATAATGACGTCGTAATTCTCAGCCATGTGTTTCCTGCCTTATTGGTGGCGGCGGATCGGAGCCGGCGCCTTGAATCTATCAGAGACCGAGCATCATCCGCACGATCGGCTCAAGGCCGCGACCGAGCGCCCGGGTGTTTTCCGCATCGAGATGAACGCCATCGAGCGGCGTGGTGACGGCGACCGTATTGGCGTCGAAGAACCCGCATCCGAGCTCGTCGGCCAGATCGCTGTAGAGCGTCGGCAGCTTGCTCGATTCTTTGATTGCGCCGAGAAAGCTGGCCGCAAAGGCGGCGTTGGCCGTCTCGGTGACTGCCGGCGGAGCGACGATGAGGATATCGGGCACCTCATAGTCGAACCCCCAGGCGTGATTGCGCACCAGCTGGACCAGACGGCTGATGCCCTGCAGAGCGGCGAAGGCCGAACCGGCGACGACGGGCTTCATGTCGTTGGTGCCGAGCATGATGATGACGAGATCGAGCGGATTATGGCTCTGCAGGATCGTCGGCAGGATTCTCGCGCCGTTGCGGTCGCAATCGGCGAGATGATCGTCAAACGCCGTCGTGCGGCCGTTCAACCCTTCCGGGATGATGCGCACTTGGTTGCCGAGCGCCTTTTGCAGCACACTCGGCCACCGATCTTCATAGGCATGACGGCCGACCGTTTCGGCACTGTAGCCCCATGTCAGCGAGTCGCCGTAACACAGAACAGTCTTGGTCATTCATGCCTCCGTGTCACAACAAGGCTCAGACGAGCATCCCCATCGGATTTTCGATGTAGCCCTTGAAGGCTGCCAGGAGCTCGGCGCCGAGCGCACCGTCGACGGCGCGGTGGTCGGTCGACAGCGTGACGGTCATCACGTTGGCGATCACCATTTCGCCCTTCTTGACGATGACACGCTGCTCGCCAGCGCCGACGGCCAGGATGGTCGCATGCGGCGGATTGACGACGGCGGCGAAGTTCTTGACACCCATCATGCCCATGTTCGACACGGCGGTCGTGCCGCCCTGATACTCCTCGGGCTTCAGCTTGCGCTCCTTGGCGCGCTTGCCGTAGTCCTTCATCTCGTTGGAGATAGTCGAGAGCGTCTTCTGCTCGGCGCTGCGGATGATCGGGGTGATCAGGCCGCCCGGAATGGAAACGGCAACACCGACATCGGCATGCTTGTGCTTGACCATGGCGCTGTCGGTCCAGGAGACATTGGCATCCGGAACATCGCGCAGTGCCAGCGCCAGGGCCTTGATGACCATGTCGTTGACCGAGAGCTTGTAGGCCGGAACGCCGTCCTTCGACTTCGGTGCGGAATCATTGAGCTGCGTGCGGAGCGCCAGCAGCGCATCGAGTTCGCAATCGACCGAGACGTAGAAGTGCGGGATCGTCTGCTTGGATTCCTGCAGGCGCTTGGCGATCGTCTTGCGCATGCCGTCATGCGGCACGAGCTCGTAGGAACCCTGCTCGAACAGCTTGAGGACGGCGTCGTCGGACATGCCCTTCGGCGCAGCCGGAGCAGCAGCTGCAGCCGGTTGAGCGGCAGCGGGAGCAGCCTTGGCGGCGCCGCCAGAAACCGCAGCTTCGATATCCTTCTTGACGACGCGGCCATGCGGGCCGGTGCCGGAAATGGCCGTCACATCGATGCCGGCTTCCTTAGCGAGGCGGCGCGCGAGCGGCGAAGCGAAGGTGCGATGACCGTCGTTTGCCGCCGGAGCCGATGCAGCGGGTGCAGGTGCAGCCGCGGGAGCCGAAACACTTGCCGGAGCCGGAGCTGCAGCGGGAGCGGCCTCCGCCTTCGGAGCGTCCTTTGCGGCCGGAGCAGCAGCGGCGCCAGCACCGGAAGCTGCAGCCGCGACATCTTCGCCGTCGGCGGCGAGCACGGCGATCAGGGCATTGACCTTCACGCCTTCGGTGCCGGCGGGAACGACGATCTTGGCGACCGTGCCTTCATCGACGGCCTCGACTTCCATCGTTGCCTTGTCAGTCTCGATCTCGGCGATGACATCGCCGGACTTGATCTTGTCGCCTTCCTTGACCAGCCACTTGGCGAGGTTTCCCTCTTCCATGGTCGGCGAGAGGGCAGGCATAGTGATGTTGATAGGCATCGATGAGCCCTCCCCTTATTTGTAGCAAACGGCCTTTACCGCATCGACCACTTCGGCGACGCTCGGGAGCGCCAGCTTTTCGAGGTTGGCGGCGTATGGCATGGGTACGTCCTTGCCGGCGATCGTCAGGATCGGCGCATCGAGATAGTCGAAGGCCTGCTGCATGACGCGGGTGGCGATTTCCGTGCCGACGGAGGACTGCGGATAGCCTTCCTCGACCGTGACGAGGCGGCCGGTCTTCCTGACCGATTCGATGATCGTCGGAAGATCCATCGGGCGGATGGTGCGCAGGTCGATGAGTTCGACATCGATGCCCTGGGCTTCCAGCTCGGCAACGGCCTTCGTGGCATAGGTCATGCCGATGCCGAAGGAGACGACCGTGACGTCCTTGCCCGGACGATGGATGCGGGCCTTGCCGATCGGCAGAACGAAATTGTCGAGCTTCGGCACGTCGAAGTGCTGACCGTAGAGGATTTCGTTTTCGAGGAAGATGACCGGATTGGGATCGCGAATGGCAGCCTTGAGCAGACCCTTGGCGTCGGCTGCCATATAGGGCATGACGACCTTGAGGCCCGGAATGTGGCTGTACCAGGCCGCATAATCCTGGCTGTGCTGGGCACCGACGCGGGCTGCCGCGCCGTTCGGGCCGCGGAAGACGATCGGAGCGCCCATCTGGCCGCCGGACATGTAGAGCGTCTTGGCGGCGGAGTTGATGATCTGATCGATCGCCTGCATGGCGAAGTTGAAGGTCATGAATTCGACGATCGGGCGGAGGCCGGCCATGGCGGCACCGACGCCGATACCGGCAAAGCCATGCTCGGTGATGGGGGTATCGATAACACGGCGTGCGCCGAATTCCTGAAGCAGGCCCTGGGTCACCTTATAGGCGCCCTGATACTCGGCCACTTCCTCGCCCATGACGAAAACGTCCTGGTTGGCGCGCATTTCCTCGGCCATCGCGTCGCGCAGCGCTTCACGCACCGTCATCGACACCATTTCTGTGCCGGCCGGGATTTCCGGATCGGCGGCTGCGGCAACCTTCGGCTGCGCCGGGACCGGAGCAGCGGCCGGCGCCGGAGCGGCGGCGGGAGCTTCAGCCTTAGTGGACTCGGCAACGGGTGCGGCCTTTGCGGACGAGATGGCGTCGGCGGATTCACCGTCCTGCAGGAGGATGGCGATCTTGGTGTTGACCTTGACGCCTTCGGTTCCGGCGTCGATCAGCAGCTTGCCGATCGTGCCTTCGTCGACGGCTTCCACTTCCATGGTGGCCTTGTCGGTTTCGATTTCGGCAATGACGTCACCGGAAACGACCTTGTCGCCTTCCTTCTTGAGCCATTTCGAGAGGGTACCCTCTTCCATCGTCGGAGAAAGGGCGGGCATGAGAATGTCGATGGGCATGGATCGTCCCTCCCCGATTTAGAGCAGAATGTCGGTGTAGAGCTCGGATGCATCCGGCTCCGGATCGTTCTGGGCGAAATCGGCGCTATCGGCGACGATGTCACGGACATCCTTGTCGATATCCTTCAGATCGTCCTCGCTCGCCCAGCCCTTTTCGAGCAGGCGAATACGGACCTGCTCGATCGGATCGTGCTCGGAGCGCATCTTCTGCACTTCATCCTTGGAGCGGTACTTGGCCGGATCGGACATGGAGTGACCGCGGTAGCGGTAGGTCAGCATTTCCAGAATGATCGGGCCTTTGCCGGAGCGGCAATGCGCAACGGCTTCGTCAGCCGCAGCCTTGACGGCGCGAACGTCCATGCCGTCGACCTGGATGCCGGGGATGCCGAAGGAAGCACCGCGCTTGGAGAAGTCGGCCTGCGCGGTGGCGCGAGCGGTCGACGTGCCCATGGCGTAACGGTTGTTTTCGATCACGAAGATCACGGGCAGCTTCCAGAGCTGCGCCATGTTGAAGCTTTCGTAGACCTGACCCTGGTTGGCTGCACCGTCACCGAAATAGGCGACGCTGACATTGTCGTTGCCGCGATACCAGTTGGCAAAGCCGAGACCGGTGCCGAGCGAAACCTGGGCGCCGACGATGCCGTGGCCGCCGTAGAAATTCTTTTCCTTGGAGAACATGTGCATGGAGCCGCCCTTCCCTCGGGAATAGCCGCCCTGACGCCCGGTGAGCTCAGCCATGACGCCACGCGCGCTCATGCCGGTTGCCAGCATATGGCCGTGGTCGCGATAGCCGGTAATGACCTGGTCACCCTCTTTCAGAGCCAGCTGCATGCCGACGACGACGGCTTCCTGGCCAATATAAAGGTGACAGAAGCCGCCGATGAAACCCATGCCATACAGCTGGCCGGCCTTTTCTTCGAAGCGGCGGATCAGGAGCATCTCACGATAAGCCTTGAGCTCCGCATCACGATCGAAATCTGCGATCGGGCCGCCATTGGTTTCCTTGGCGGGCCTTGATGCTGTCCTACGGCTGGAAACGGTCGCGTTTTTTCGCGGCGCCATTCAACCCTCCCTGTGTGAGTAGCCTCGTTTTGTGGTGAGGCGTAACATAGGCAAGATTGTCCGCCACAGCAATGCTATAATTGCATGGCTCATATTCTTCGCAAGCCGTTGATATAGCTTACGAAAATTGAATTAACCGAAATTCGGTTAATTAAGCTATTTATTGAAGATGACGATCTCGTTCGCTTTGGAATAGGTCAGCTGATAGCGCGCATATTGGTCCAGCATATCCTTATCCAAAGAACCGTCACTCAGAAGAGCGACTTCTTTTTCAAGGTGCTCGCGCTTGGCGACAAGATCAGCCAGCTCCTTGGCGCGATCGATGCGGCGCTTCTCGAAAACCTCGGTCGCCTTCAGGCCGTAATCGCCATGAATGCAATGATAACCGAAGTAGCTTACAAAAGCGATGGTGATGGCGGGAAGGATGAGACGGCCGAACCTTCTCTTCTTATGATACTTTGTCCACATGCTCGCTGTCACGCTCTGGCTCTATGCAACCCCTCCAAAGCCTAGGCAACTTGGAACAAGATCACACATGAAATCAAACACCTGGGGGCCAAGGTAACCGGCAGAGATTAACCGTCCGTTGACTCTAACTGCCAGGGCAAACAAAAACCGCGCCCGGAGGCGCGGTTCGATCTAAGCGAATAATCTTCGCGGATCCGGATGGATCCGGCAGATCAGATATCAGCCGCGGAGGATGGAGCGGCCGGCGTACTTTGCCTGCGGGCCGAGCGCTTCCTCGATGCGGATGAGCTGGTTGTACTTGGCAAGACGGTCGGAGCGCGACAGCGAGCCGGTCTTGATCTGGCCGCAGTTGGTGGCAACGGCGAGGTCCGCGATCGTGGAATCCTCCGTTTCGCCCGAACGGTGCGACATGACGGCCGTATAGTTGGCTTTGTGCGCGGTTTCGACGGCGTCGAGGGTTTCCGTCAGCGAGCCGATCTGGTTGACCTTGACGAGGATCGAGTTGGCAACGCCCATGCGGATCCCGTCACGCAGGCGAGCGGAGTTGGTGACAAACAGGTCGTCGCCGACGAGCTGGGTCTTCTTGCCGATCAGGTCCGTCAGCGTCTTCCAGCCTTCCCAGTCGTCTTCAGCCATGCCGTCTTCGATCGAAACGATCGGGTACTTGGCGGCAAGTTCGGCAAGGTATTCAGCCATGGCGCCGGATTCCAGGGTGCGGCCTTCGCCTTCGAGAACGTACTTGCCGTTCTTGAAGAATTCGGTCGAGGCGCAATCGAGGCCGAGAGCAATTTCGTCGCCGGGCTTGTAGCCAGCCTTTTCGATCGACTTCATGATGAAGTCGAGAGCGGCCGGAGCGCTGGAAAGACCCGGTGCGAAACCGCCTTCATCACCGACATTGGTGTTGTGGCCTTGCGACGCCAGTTCCTTCTTCAGAACGTGGAAGACTTCCGAACCCATGCGAACGGCTTCGCGGATCGAGTCTGCGCCGATCGGCAGGATCATGAATTCCTGGAAGTCGATCGGGTTGTCGGCATGGGCGCCGCCGTTGATGATGTTCATCATCGGAACCGGCAGCAGGCGGGCGTGAGCGCCGCCGACATAACGGTAGAGCGGCAGGTTGGCGCTCTGGGCAGCGGCCTTGGCAACGGCGAGCGAGACGCCGAGGATGGCGTTGGCGCCGAGGCGGGACTTGTTCGGCGTGCCGTCGAGCTCGATCATGATGTTGTCGAGCTGGATCTGGTTTTCGGCATCCATGCCGCCGATCGCATCGAAGATTTCCGAATTGACGGCTTCGACAGCCTTCTCGACGCCCTTGCCATGGTAGCGCTTGCCGCCATCGCGCAGCTCGACGGCTTCATGCGCGCCGGTCGAAGCACCCGACGGAACCGCCGCGCGGCCCATGCTGCCATCTTCGAGGTAGACATCGACTTCGACGGTCGGATTGCCACGGCTGTCGAGAATCTCGCGGGCGATAATGTCGGTGATTGCGGTCATGATAGCTTCCTGCTCGCTGGTTTATAAATCGATTTAAATCGTCTTAATCGAAGGCGCGGAAATTACAATGGCGATCCGCACTCCGATTTGGCACTCCCGCAGGCCCGTAACGCAAATTCATGTCAGCCTGTTGAATGCCGGCTACTTTTCATGCCTTGGCGATGGCGTCAAAGGCCAGCAGCTTCTCCAGAAGCCGCGGCATGTCCTTCAGATAGACCATGTTCGGGCCATCTGACGGCGCATTGTCGGGATCCTCATGCGTTTCGAGGAAGACACCGGCAACACCGACGGCAACGGCGGCTCGCGCCAGCGTCTCCACGAACCGGCGGTCGCCGCCGGTCGAGCCACCCTGCCCACCTGGCTGCTGCACCGAGTGGGTCGCATCGAAGATGACCGGCGCGCCCATTGCCGCCATGATCGGCAGCGAGCGCATGTCGGAAACAAGCGTGTTGTAACCGAAGGAGGCGCCGCGTTCGCAAAGGAGAATGTTCGGATTGCCGCTGTCATTGAGCTTGGCAAGCACGTTCTTCATGTCCCAGGGCGCGAGGAATTGCCCCTTCTTGACGTTGATGACGCGACCGGTCTTGGCGGCGGCGACCAGAAGATCGGTCTGCCGCGACAGGAAAGCCGGGATCTGCAGGATATCGGCCGTCTTCGCGACGATGGCGCACTGCTCCTCCGTATGGATATCGGTCAGAACCGGAAAGCCGTATTCCTTCTTCAGGCCTTCAAAGACTTCCAGCGCCTTTTCCAGGCCGATGCCGCGCTTACCGGATAGTGAGGTGCGGTTTGCCTTGTCGAACGACGATTTGTAGACGAGGCCGATGCCGAGCTTGCCGCAGAGTTCCTTCAGTACGCCGGCAACCATAAAGGCATGATCGCGACTTTCCATCTGGCAGGGGCCGGCGATCAGCGACAGCTTTGCAGTATTGGAAAAGAGGACCTTGGAGGCACCCTCACCGACGGTGACTTCGGAATTTGTGCTCATATTATCTCCTCGAAGGCGAACAACGCGCCCTCGCCGGGCGCCAGCCTTGCCAATAGACGATTATTCTTACGCGTATAAGTGACGCCGTTAGCAGCGAAATACGACGATGTCACGGAAAGATCACGTATTTTAAAAAGGATTGCGCGTGCCCTGAGCCCGGGGTCGCCGGCGCGAACCGATAAATCGTAAAATGCCTCCATTCCTTCCGGCGTCAAAATCTCCAGATCGGCATTGCCGGCCTTGATCGTCAGGCCGAAGGAATGCTCCAATATCCTCGGGCTGCCGACAAGCTCCTCGAAGAAGCCGCGATATACCGCTGGCTTCAGCGCGCAAAACGCAACCCGCGCAATGGCGGTCACGCCGTTTTCATGACGTTCGAGCACGTCGCGATCTGCCGGCAGCGGATTGATGCGCTGACAGCAAAAGGCGAAAAAATCCGGAGCACGCAGGTCGGCAGCAAAGGCAAGGCGAAAGCCGGCCATCGTTTCGGTTCCGTCCGGCATCTTCATGGGTCGGGAGAAATCCAGCATCTGCCCGGCAGAGATCGCGGCACTCCTGAAACGCTCATCATCCGCGACAGCATCGTCCGTGCCGAAAACCACAGCCGAGAATCCGTCCTGCGCGACACGGAAACGATAGGCATGATCGCGCGCAACAAAAACATTGCCGTCTAGAATGCTCTTTTCGCATTGTTCCGGGGATGCGACACCCAAAGGCTCGATGTAGGTTTTATCGGCAAAGAAGACACAGGCATTCTCGGTGCCAAAGGGATGACGCGCGTCCGGCGCCACCGTAAAACCGAGCTTGCCCAGCCGTTCGCGCGCCAAAGCGAGGTTGACTGTCGGCAGCACGAGATGATCCAGCGGATGCGGGGACGAAATCATGGTTCCTCCTGTTCGCCTCGGCAGCAGATTTGCGCCCATCCCTCGCGCAATTCAAGATGGAAGCGCGAAACGCCCGAAGCGGACGGGATGGGGAGAGCGAAGTCTCGCAAACGTGATGACTGATTCTGCCCTTTGGCCCGCTTGTGCGATGCCGCATGGCACCGATCCACATCTTCGGCATATCGGGCAGGTCACACAAACCTGCGGATCGACAAAACGGCATTTCTCATATTTTTCGATAGGTTAGCGCGGATATAACGCTTTGATGCTCTCAGCCTGCCCAAGCGCAAGTCGCCATTATTTAACCGGCCCAACAAGGCTTTACCGAAATTTAAGTACTTGCAGAACACATATGGAACATATAGTGTCCGTTCTGGATTTGTTTCACCGCTTTTCTTGATTCTGGGGTTCCAAGACGATGTTGACGCGCAAGCAGCAGGAACTGCTCCTCTTCATTCACGAACGGATGAAGGAGTCCGGTGTCCCGCCATCTTTCGACGAGATGAAGGACGCTCTGGATCTTGCATCCAAATCCGGCATCCACCGTCTGATCACGGCGCTGGAGGAGCGAGGCTTCATCCGCCGGCTGCCGAACCGGGCCAGAGCGCTCGAGGTCATCAAATTGCCGGACGCCTATAATCCCAGCCTGCAACCGCGCCGCGGCTTTTCGCCGAGCGTCATCGAGGGAAGCCTCGGCAAGCCGCAGCCCGTCGCCGCACCCGCGTCGCCGAAGGTGGCAAATGACGACCACGGCGGTTCGGCATCCGTGCCGGTCATGGGCCGCATCGCCGCCGGCGTTCCGATTTCCGCCATTCAGAACAATACGCATGACATTACCGTTCCTGCAGACATGCTCGGCTCCGGCGAGCACTATGCACTTGAGGTTCGGGGAGATTCGATGATCGACGCCGGAATTTTCGACGGCGATACGGTCATCATCCGCAATTCGACGACGGCCAATCCCGGCGATATCGTCGTCGCACTCGTCGACGACGAAGAAGCGACATTGAAGCGCTTCCGCCGCAAGGGTGCTTCGATCGCGCTGGAGGCAGCCAATCCGGCCTATGAGACCCGCATCTTCGGGCCGGACCGCGTCAAGGTCCAGGGCAAGCTCGTCGGCCTTATTCGCCGCTATCACTGACCGGTGACGCCAGCGTGGCCGGCGCGTCGAATTTGCCGCTGCGCCAGTCATAAGTCCGATGTCGCGTCCATGGTCGCTGCGGGTTTTCGAACGCGGCCGAAACCATGGGCTTGTCGGTACCGAGCACCATTTCGAGAGATCCTGTTCGCCGCAGTGTCGCGCCCGTTATGAGCATGGCGCCGGAGCGGCGACGGTTCAGTCGCAGTCTGATCGACGTCACGACAATGTTTGCTGTGTCGCAGGCCGATGGCAGATAGGCTGCATTTTCTATGGTGACCAGTATGGCGCCGCTTTCGAGCATGGCCACGCACCATGCGCCTTTCTGGCAGGCAAAGCTTCCC
>NZ_JAUQTZ010000101.1:0-22965 GCF_059803845.1 Rhizobium sp. UFLA01-1127
CACCGATGTCGAGACCGTTTACATCGAAGGCGTGGCCTTCGGTCCGGAAGCTGCTGAAAAGGCTATCGGCGCCGCTCAGGCTCGCGCCTCCGAGCTGGCTCTGGCCGCTTAATCGACTGTATTCTTCCGAAGATGGCAAGCGGCCGGCTCCAACCGGCCGCTTTGCTATTTCACCTGCGGCAATTCTTTCACGAACTGCTTCACTGTCTCCAGAATTTCGCTTGAAAGCGCCTCGTCATTCGCCAGGCGCGCAAGACCCAGCGCCCCGGTCATGAGGCACGAGGCGATGATCGCCTTGCCTCTGGCGTCAGCAGTTTCCGGTTCCGGCATGCGCGCTCTCATCGAGTCAAAGTTTCTTTGCAGGCCCTCCGTCGCGACGGCACGGACCGCATCGCTGCTGCGCGCCATGTCCGCCGTCAGCGCCGCATAGGCACAGCCCTCGCCGCAATGATCCCGATGTCGCTCGCTGAGATAAGTATCGACATACTCGTCGAGCGAGATGCTCGTCGGATCGACCCCCTGTTCCTCCTGCTGCCGTCGCCATGATCCGATAGCCGTCGCAACGGCTTCGGCCACGAGTTCGTCACGAGAGGCAAAGTGCTTGTAGAAGCCACCGACAGTCAGCCCCGCCTCTTTCATCAGATCGGCCACGCCGATCCCTTCCAATCCTTCCTCACGCAGACGCTTGGCAGCGAGCGTCACGATACGCTCATGCGTCTTCTGCTTTTCCAATTGTGAGCGGCCCATCGAAAATCCTTTCGTGCCCGGCTTGACAAAATGGATTATGATCATAATCCTTATAGATAGCGATCATAATCCAGATCGTAACAAAAGCCAACAGGAGCTACGAATATGCGTCTCAAGAACAAGGTTGCCGTCATCACCGGCGGAAACAGCGGTATCGGCCTTGCCACCGCCCGACTCTTCCTCGCCGAAGGCGCCAAGGTGGCCATAACCGGCCGCAACGCCAAGACACTGGCCGCGGCAGCCGAGCAACTCGGCGGAGACGTGCTGGCATTGCAGGCTGACGCCACCGATATTCCGGCGATGGAGAGGGCCTTTGCCGAGGCTGCGGAGAAGCTTGGGAAATTCGATGTGGTCTTTGCCAATGCCGGCATTGCCGGGGACACTCCGCTGGGCGAGACTACGCTTGAGCAGTTTGAAACCATCGTTCGCATCAATTTCACCGGCGTCTTCTTCACCGTGCAGGCCGCCCTGCCATATCTGAATGATGGCGGCTCCGTCATCCTGAACGGCTCAGTACATGCCGTTCTCGGCATTCCCGGCGCTTCGGCCTATGCCGGCACGAAGGGCGCGGTTCGCGCCATGACCCGCAATCTCGCGTCAGAGCTCGCGCCCCGCGGCATCCGCGTCAACCAGGTCACACCGGGCGCCACCAAGACGCCGATCTGGGAACCGCGCGCTGCTACGCCGGAAGCTTTGGACGCGCTGCAAGCCCGTTTCGGCAGCCTTAGCCCACTCGGCCGCATGAGCGAAGCAGACGAAATCGCCAAGGCCGCGCTCTATTTCGCCTCCGACGATTCCGCCAACGTCACCGCCATCGAAATCACCGTCGACGGCGGCGCCATCAATGCTCCATCAGGTGCGAAGCTGTTCCGCACGGCTTGAGCCCTGCGAACTATCAGCCATCAATTATCAGTGAGTGTTATGGGCCGCCAAAGCAGATGCAGGAGGCGGCCCTTGCATTTGATGCATGTCAAAGGAATTTGGCTTTTCAGACCTGGCGGACCTTTTCGCCGTCACCAAATAGCCCTGCGCCGTTCTGGTCGATGATCTGCTGGCCCTTGCGGAAGGCCGATTCCACCGCATCGTCCGACGAGGTGAAGACATCGGCGCGGATGAAATTGCGCACCAGGATCTCGCCGTTCACATCCTTCTCGATCCGGCCCATGAGGCGGAACTGATTGCCCTCGCGCTGCGGCGTCGCATAGATCGTGCAGCCGGCATGCACCTGGGGTTCGACGCTGACCGTCGAGCTGCCAGACTTTTCAGTGCCCGCCTGCGATGCGCCGCCGGTGAAAATCGAAAGGATATTTGAAAAGAACGAAGCCATGGATCGCCTTTAGCATGAAGGTTGCAAGGTCGCAAAGTCAAATGATCAGGTTTGCCAGGATCTCGTTTTCGGTGATGTCCTCATAGCCCATGCCGGAACTTTCAAAATTGGCGATAAGCTGCTTGAAATTATCGGGATTCTTCGTCTCGATGCCGATGAGGATGGAGCCGAAATTGCGGGCGCTCTTCTTCAGATATTCGAAGCGGGCGATATCGTCCTCCGGTCCGAGCATGTTGAGGAAATCGCGAAGCGCGCCGGGGCGCTGCGCCAGACGCAGGATGAAGTATTTCTTCAAGCCCGCATAGCGCATGGCGCGCTCCTTGACGTCGGGCAGGCGCTCGAAGTCGAAATTGCCGCCGGAGACGACGGCGACGATGGTCTTGCCGCGGATGCTGTCGCGATCGAGCTTTTCCAGCGCCGTGATCGCCAGAGCCCCGGCCGGCTCCAGCACGACACCCTCGACATTCAGCATATCGGTGATGGTGACGCAGATGGCGTTTTCCTCGATGAGCTTGACCTGATCGGCCGCAAAGTTCTTCAAGGCGGCGAAGTTCAGCTCGCCGACGCGGCCGACGGCAGCGCCATCGACGAAATTATCGACCTTGGCGAGCGTGATAACCTTCCCCGCCTCGATACTGCGACGCAGGCTCGGCGCTCCGGCAGGCTCGGCAAAGATGAAAGCGTCGCGGGAAAGCGTGTCGGCAAAATAGCCGGTGATGCCGGCTGCAAGGCCGCCGCCGCCGACGGGAAGAAGAACATGGTCGGGGATGACGCCCTCAGGAAGCTGCTCGGCGATTTCGGCGGCGACCGTCGCCTGCCCCTCGATGATATCGGCATGATCGAAAGGCGGCACCATGACGCCATCGGTCGTCTCGACATACTCGCGCGCGGCCTGATAGCACTGGTCGAAGAAATCACCGAAAAGCTTGATGGTGATGAACTCGCCGCCGAAGATGCGGGTCTTGTCGATCTTCTGCTGCGGCGTCGTCACGGGCATATAAACCACGCCCGGCACGCCGAAATGCCGGCAGACGAAGGCAAAACCCTGGGCATGATTGCCGGCGGAGGCGCAGACGAAGGTCTTTCCCGTGCCGCCCTCGGCAATCACCTTGCGGAAGAAATTGAAGGCACCGCGGATCTTGTAGGAACGGACCGGCGTCAGATCCTCACGCTTCAGCCAGATATCGGCGCCATAGCGGGCGGAAAGATGCTCGTTCAGCTGCAGCGGCGTTGCGGGAAAGAGACCACGCATGGCCTCGGTGGCTTCGAGAACAGTCTGTTTGTCCACGGCTTGTCCGTCCTTCTTCAATCAGTTTCCGCTATGACACAGGAAACATGAGCAAAGAAAGCCTCTTTGGCGCGCTTTCGGACCTGCGATAGCGATATTCGCCTCGCCGAACGGGTCATTAACCATTTATGCCCCTGACCGTTGAAACCCCTAAATCTGCGAGTTGACAGCCAAGCTTCCCCTGCGTCCAATATGACACAGCCATCATGATGATGGTTAGAGGCCCGCCCTGACACCGATCCGTCGGCTCCGGCGGGCTTCGCCTGGGTCAGTCAGGCTGCACCACAGAGATCAAACCCTACCCGCAAAACATTTCCTTGACTGAATCGCTCAAGTGCTTGATGGGGAAAGGCACGCGGACGTGGCGAAACTGGTAGACGCAAGGGACTTAAAATCCCTCGGCCTTTGGCTGTACGGGTTCGACCCCCGTCGTCCGCACCAAAGACAAAATCCTTAGTGCTCAACGAAAAAGGCGCAGCTTTCGCCACGCCTCTCTCCACTAACGGGCAAAAATTGAATTAAGCGGTAAGCTTGGCCGCGATCTTGGCGACGTGGGCGCCCTGATACTTTGCGGCTTCCAGTTCGATTTCCGACGGCTGGCGGGAGCCGTCGCCGTTGGTGATGGTCGATGCGCCGTAGGGCGAGCCGCCCTTGACTTCTTCCGTGCCCATCTGACCCTGGAATGCATAGGGAAGGCCGACGACGGCCATGCCCTGGTGCAGGAAGGTCGGGATGAAGCCGAGGATGGTCGATTCCTGGCCGCCGTGCTGGGTTGCGGACGAGGTGAAGACCGAGCCGACCTTGCCGACGAGCTTGCCGCTGAACCAGAGGCCGCCGGTCTGATCCCAGAAATTGCGCATCTGCGAGGCGACCGTGCCGAAGCGGGTGCCGGCGCCGACGATGATGGCGTCATATTCGGCCAGTTCGTCCGGCGTCGCGATCGGGGCTGCCTGATCGAGCTTGAAGTGGGAAGCCTTGGCGACGTCTTCCGGAACGAGTTCCGGCACGCGCTTGACGGTGACGTCAGCACCTGCGGATTTTGCGCCTTCCGCAACGGCATAGGCCATCTGCTCGATGTGACCGTAAGCGGAATAATAGAGAACCAGAACCTTCGCCATGACCGTCTCCTGTTTGCTGGACGCGTTAAGTGTCGGGCAATGTTGTATCAGCGATGCGACGGGAACGCAGCCCCCGCGCTCAGAACGCACTGTTCATCCTGCATAGACGGAACTTCATTTGCAACGTGCGCAATGACCTTGACGACGCGAAAACGAACGTTTGCATTCGCCGCAAACAGCGTTACCTATTTCGGACCTTTGCGAACGCGCCGATGCGCATTTTCCTGGATGTCTTCATGTCGAACGAAACCATTGTCACTGCCGCCATGCTCGCCATCGGCGACGAATTGCTCTCCGGCCGGACCAAGGACAAGAATATCGGCCATCTCGCGGATGTGCTGCTGCTTGCCGGCATCGACCTGAAGGAAGTCCGCATCGTGGCCGACGACGAGGACGCCATCGTATCCGCGCTGAACGCCCTGCGCAGCCAATATGATTATGTCTTCACGTCAGGCGGCATCGGCCCGACCCATGACGACATCACCGCCGATGCTATCGCCAAGGCTTTCGGCGTGCCCTGCGAGCACGATGCCGAAGCGATGCGCATCATGGGCGAGATGTATGCCCGGCGCGAGATGGAGTTCACCGAGGCACGCCAGCGGATGGCGCGCATGCCCGTCGGGTCGAAGCATATCGCCAATCCGGTCTCGACGGCACCGGGCTTCAACATCGGCAACGTCTATGTCATGGCCGGCGTACCGCAGGTTTTCCAGGCGATGCTCGACAATGTCATCCCGACGCTCAAAACCGGCGTGCGCATGCTTTCGACGGCGATTTCCTGCCCCTACGGCGAAGGCGAGATCGGCACGCCGCTCGGCCTCATCCAGAAGGCGCATCCAGAGACCAGCATCGGCTCCTACCCCCGTTATGTCGGCCAATTCTTCTCGACCGAAATCGTCGTCAGGGGCCGCTCTGCCGAAATGGTTGAAAATGCAGCAGCGGAAGTGCGCGCCATGATCGAAACCATCCGGCAGTCGAAAGCCAAGGAAAATCAGTCGGCTGGAGCCTGATATTCAACGAAGGCGTGCACTTTCGAGGGAACCCTGAGGCCATTCCGCACATTATTTTATTGCGGAATGCTGATATCATGATCTGATCCAAACCCTTCCGCATGGGAGATCTCTTCATGGCCTACAAAACGATAGTGACCGTACTTGATAACCCCGACAATACGCGCATCGCCGCCGAGTTTTCGGCGGCGCTCGCCAAGGAGCATGGCGCCTATGTCGTCGGTCTCCATGCGGAAATCGTCTCGACTGTGCCGCTCGTGGCGCCGATGGAAATTCCGGATCCCGTCGCCGTCCAGGCGCTTCAGGATGTGGCCCATAATCAGGCGGTCGAGATCGAGCGGGTGTTCCGCTCCAAGATGGAGCGCGCCGGCCTCGCCTATGAATGGCACAGCTTCGCCAGCACTGTAGGCTACGGCACCGAACCGCTGATCGAGAGCGCGCGCAGCGCCGATCTGCTCGTCGCCGTGCAGCCGGACCTGTCCAAATATGCCGATACGCAGGTCGATGTCGAAACCTTCCTGTTCGACAGCGGCCGGCCGGTTCTGCTGATCCCCTACATTCTGAAGGAACCCAAGCCCATTCGCCGCGTGCTGATCGCCTGGAACGGTTCCAAGGAAGTGGCGCGTGCCACCTTCGACGCCCTGCCCTTCCTCAAGGCTGCCGATTCCGTCGAGATCCTCTCGGTCAGCACGTCGGAGAAGGATCCGCATCCCTCCAAGGAAACCGGTGTCCAGATCGCAGCCGCGCTGACGCGCCACGGCGTTCATGCCAGGTTCGAGACGGCCGCCTGCGCCAACAAGTCGACGCCGTCGCAGGTCATCGAAAACCGGCTTGCGGACGACAGCATCGATCTCTTGGTCATGGGCGCATATACGCATTCCTGGTTATGGCAGATGATCTTCGGTGGCACGACGCGCACCCTGCTGCAATCGATGACCGCGATGACGCTTCTGGCACGCTGAGCGGCTGAAAGTTCAAATCCTATGTCGACCGGTGCAAATGTGCATCGGTTGCGCTCCTCGCAGCTATTGCCTTTTGCCCGCAAATCCAGCAGAAAGCAGCGACCGATGACAGAATTCCCGCCAGGGAACCATTCGCGCGGTCGAAGGAGCATGATCCCGAAAGGCATATCGCTTTTCCCCGGATGAGATCATGTTCACGCGGATATCAAGCGAATTGCGTTCCGGATCTGGATCATGGTCCGCGTCCGTTGCGGGGTCTGCTCAGGGTCGCCGGCGCTGCCGGTGTGTCATTATTCCATGCCCCGGAGCTTCCGCCATGTCCCTGCCCGATAAAGCCTTTCCCGTATCCTGGGATCAGTTCCATCGCGATGCCCGCGCGCTTGCCTGGCGGCTTGCCGGCCTCAACCGCGATTTCAAGGCGATCGTCTGCATCACCCGCGGCGGCCTCGTGCCGGCCGCCATCATCTCGCGCGAGCTCAATATCCGCCTGATCGAAACGGTCTGCGTCGCTTCCTATCACGACTATTCCAGCCAGGGCGAAATGAACCTGCTCAAGGGCATTGCACCGGAACTGTCGGTCAACGGCGGCGAAGGCGTGCTCGTCATCGACGATCTCACCGATACCGGCAAGACGGCCCTCGAAGTCCGCGCCATGCTGCCGAAGGCGCATTTCGCCTGCGTCTACGCCAAGCCGACGGGCGTTCCCACAATCGACACCTTCATCACCGAGGTCAGCCAGGATACCTGGATCTACTTCCCCTGGGACATGGGTTTCACCTATCAGGAACCGATCGCCAAGGGTCATCGCGGCTGATCTGCATCTGCCGGCAGCGCGAATCAGTCACGATCCGAGCGCGGTGGCGAAATCTGATTCGGATAACGGTAATAGAGGTGGGCGCTGCGGCGCCCACTAGATTTAGTGGGCATGCGTTGGCGAGAATACGCGGGATTCAAGGGTTTCCACGCGAATCATGATGCGCTACGGCATGATTTAGCCGCCCTGCCAATGGTGCTGCGGCCACGGTCACAATTTTGTCGCTTTTGATTTCTGCGTTGATGACATTTGCCTCGTCAATGGTGGCACGAAGGGCGAGCATCGCTCCCCAAGCTCTTGATTCTTCTACCCTACTGGCGTTTCCCCAGTTTCCACAGGCAAGCCCACAAGATATTGTGGTTAGCAATCCGTTACAAACCACCCCTTGACGGAATCGGGTCTTTCAAAGTTAATGGATGACGTTGCGGCGGCGACTGGACCAGGCGGGGTTACGAGGGCTGGTTCTCATTTCGAAATCGGATTTGGATTCAAGGCGTTTCACCCTAGCCGGTGACCGCCGAGAGGGTTTTTGTGCCGATATCGATGCTGCCAAAAAATCGATGCGGGGACTGGCGGCAATAAGCTGTTAATACTATATTTAGTGTTTGCAGCCACCATCACCACAAGATACAGGAAAGACATCTCCGGATGACACTCCTGTCGGAAAGCGGATCAGAGACTGGCTGCGCGTTGAATTCGCGATGCCGGAATGAGAATTTTTGCGCCCTGCTTTCATGTAGGCGCGCACCAACGAATGAAGGATTGGGACCATGCGCATCGAACGTCGTTTTACGAAGGCCGGCCAGTCACCCTATGCGGACATCGAATTCCGCAAGGCGACGAGCGAGATCAAGAATCCCGACGGGTCGATCGTCTTCCGCCTCGAAAACATCGACGTGCCCGCGCAGTTCTCGCAGGTTGCCGCCGACATTCTCGCGCAGAAGTATTTCCGCAAGGCCGGCGTGCCCGCCAAATTGAAGAAGGTCGAGGAGAACGACGTTCCTTCCTTCCTGTGGCGCTCCGTGCCTGACGATGCCGCCATGAAGGACCTGCCGAAGGAGCAGCAGAGCGGCTCCGAAACCGATGCGCGCCAGGTCTTCGATCGCCTCGCCGGCACCTGGACCTATTGGGGCTGGAAGGGCGGCTACTTCTCCTCCGAGGAAGATGCATCCGCTTTCCGCGACGAGCTTGCCTATATGCTCGCCACTCAGCGCGTCGCTCCGAATTCGCCGCAGTGGTTCAACACCGGCATGCACTGGGCTTATGGCATCGACGGCCCAGGCCAGGGCCACTATTATGTAGATCCCTTCACCGGCAAGCTCACCAAGTCCAAGTCGGCCTATGAGCACCCGCAGCCGCATGCCTGCTTCATCCAGTCGGTCGAGGACGACCTCGTCAACGAAGGCGGCATCATGGACCTCTGGGTTCGCGAGGCACGTCTCTTCAAATACGGCTCCGGCACCGGCTCCAACTTCTCGATGCTGCGCGCCGAGGGTGAAAAGCTTTCCGGCGGCGGCCGATCCTCGGGCCTGATGAGCTTCCTGAAGATCGGCGACCGCGCCGCTGGCGCCATCAAGTCGGGCGGCACCACGCGCCGCGCCGCCAAGATGGTCGTCGTCGACATCGACCATCCGGATATCGAGGACTACATCAACTGGAAAGTCAAGGAAGAGCAGAAGGTTGCCGCCCTCGTCACCGGCTCGAAGATCGTCGCCAAGCACCTGAAGGCGATCATGAAGGCGACGGTCAATTGCGAAGGCGACAATGACGATTGCTTCGACCCGGCCAAGAACCCCGCCCTGAAGCGCGAGATCCGCGCGGCCAAGAAGGATCAGGTTCCGGAAAACTACGTCCAGCGCGTCATCCAGTTCGCTCGCCAGGGCTACAAGGATCTGGAATTCAAGACCTACGACACGGACTGGGATTCGGAAGCCTATCTCACCGTATCGGGCCAGAATTCCAACAATTCCGTCTCCATCAAGGACGACTTCCTGCGCGCCGTCGAGAATGATGGCGACTGGAACCTGACCGCCCGCAAGGACGGCAAGGTCGTCAAGACGCTGAAGGCCCGCGATCTCTGGGAGTCCATCTCCTACGCCGCCTGGGCATCGGCCGATCCGGGCCTGCACTTCAACACGACGATGAACGACTGGCACACCAGCCCGGCTGCCGGCCCGATCCGCGCATCCAACCCATGCTCGGAATACATGTTCCTCGACGACACGGCCTGCAACCTCGCCTCGCTGAACCTGATGACCTTCAAGGACGCAGCGACGAAGCGCATCAACATTGCCGATTACGAGCACGCAGTGCGCCTGTGGACCGTCGTTCTCGAAATCTCCGTGATGATGGCGCAGTTCCCGTCGCGCCGCATTGCCGAACTTTCCTACGAATACCGCACGCTCGGCCTCGGCTACGCCAATATCGGCGGCCTGCTGATGTCGTCGGGCATTCCCTATGACTCGGACGAAGCCCGCGCCATCGCCGGTTCGCTGACCGCGATCATGACCGGTGTCGCCTATGCCACCTCGGCCGAAATGGCGTCAGAACTCGGGACCTTCCCGATGTTCAAGCCGAACCGCGAGAACATGCTGCGCGTCATCCGCAACCATCGCCGCGCCGCCTACGGCGAGACCTCGGGCTATGAGAGCCTGTCGGTCAATCCGGTGGCGCTGATCCATGCCGACAATCCGGATCAGGATCTCGTCGTCCATGCCAAGGCCGCCTGGGACAAGGCGCTGGAACTCGGCGAAAAGCATGGCTACCGCAACGCCCAGGCAACCGTGATTGCGCCGACCGGCACGATCGGCCTCGTCATGGATTGCGACACGACCGGCATCGAGCCGGACTTCGCCCTGGTGAAGTTCAAGAAGCTCGCCGGTGGCGGCTACTTCAAGATCATCAATCGCGCCGTTCCGGAAGCGCTGCGCACGCTGGGCTACTCCGAAAGCCAGATTGCGGAAATCGAGGCTTACGCCGTCGGCCACGGCAACCTGAACCAGGCTCCGGCCATCAACCCGTCGACGCTGAAGGCCAAGGGCTTTACGGCCGAGAAGGTCGATGCCGTCAATGCCGCTCTCAAGAGCGCCTTCGACATCAAGTTCGTCTTCAACCAATGGACCCTCGGCGCCGACTTCCTGAAGGCCACGCTGAAGGTGTCCGACGAGCAGATGGCCGATATGAGCTTCAACCTGCTCGACCATCTCGGCTTCTCCAAGAAGGACATCGAGGCCGCGAACATCCATGTCTGCGGTGCGATGACGCTGGAAGGCGCCCCGTTCCTCAAGAACGAACATCTCGCCGTCTTCGATTGCGCCAATCCTTGCGGCAAGATCGGCAAGCGTTACCTCTCGGTCGAAAGCCATATCCGCATGATGGCGGCAGCGCAGCCGTTCATCTCGGGCGCCATCTCCAAGACGATCAACATGCCGAACGAGGCAACCGTCGAGGATTGCAAGAACGCCTATATGCTGTCCTGGAAGCTCGGCCTGAAGGCGAACGCTCTCTACCGCGACGGCTCCAAGCTCAGCCAGCCGCTGAACGCCTCGCTGATCGAAGATGACAGCGACGAGGATGCGCTGGAGGAATTCCTGCAGGCTCCGGCAGCCGCACAGGCCGTCACCATCACGGAAAAGATCGTCGAGCGCGTGATCGAAAAGGTCGTCCGCACGCAGGAAAAGCTGCCGAGCCGCCGCAAGGGTTATACCCAGAAGGCCAAGATCGGCGGTCACACGATCTTCCTGCGCACCGGCGAATATGACGACGGCCGCCTCGGCGAAATCTTCCTTGATATGAACAAGGAAGGCTCGGCGCTCCGCGCCTTCATCAACAACTTCGCCATCTCCGTTTCGCTCGGCCTACAGTATGGCGTGCCGCTCGAAGAATATGTCGACGCCTTCACCTTCACCAAATTCGAGCCGGCCGGCATCGTGACTGGCAACGACGCCATCAAGAACGCCACGTCGATCCTCGACTACGTGTTCCGCGAACTGGCGATCTCCTATCTCGGCCGCCACGATCTCGCTCATGTCGACACCTCCGACTTCAACAACACGGCGCTCGGACGCGGCGTTTCCGAAGGCAAGGCCGATGTCGTCTCCAAGGGCCTGACCCGCGGCTACAAGCCGACGCTGGTTCAGACATCGGGTGATCGTTCGGCAGACGCCAAGGGGTCGGCAACGGCTGCCCCTGCCCGCGCCGCCTCGCTCTCGACCGTAACCGCCTTTGCCGGCAACACGGTCCGCAAGCTGGAGCCGGCAAGCGCGGTTTCAACCTCCGAAGTCGTCGCCTTCAAGCGCGATTATGAGGAGCGTGCGAAGGAATTGGCCGAAGAGATCGCGGAGGAAGTCATCTCCGAATCCGCGACCGGCCTCTTCAGCGACAATGCGGCAAGCGAAGCCGCCAATGCCAAGACGGAAGCCAAGAAGCTGGAATCCGAACGCCGCGCCCGCTCCATCATGCAGGGCTACACCGGCAACATGTGCACCGAGTGCCAGAACTTCACGATGGTCCGCAACGGGACTTGCGAGAAGTGCGACACTTGCGGCGCGACGAGCGGCTGCAGCTGAGTGTTCAACTGATCGCCTAGGGTGACATCAACATTGCGTTTGTCGCAAAGTCCGTGTCTCAATCTAAACGTTCACCGGGTCTGCAATGGCCCGGTGAATTCGTTTCTGGACTGTAATCGTGGCTGATTATCTCAGGAATGCCGGCCCTCAAGCGCACTGCAAGCTCCTGGATATCCCTGGAGCAGAGGCTGCAAGGCCAACTTGCCGAGTTTGTTGAACTCGAGTTAATTGGCTCTGTACGCGCCTGCGGCCAAGCAAGTTCAGCATCAATGATGCGCCAGAGGTATCACCAATGGGATGGGAAGCACTCGGACAATGGGGTAAAAGTGCGGCTCGCATAGCCTCACTTACCGGTGGAGTTGCCAACGATGTGTGGAGCGTTCGCGTCGATGGCCAGATTGCGGTCGGTCGTCTCGGCTCCAGAACCGACGCTGATCTTGCCTGGGAAACCGAACTACTCCTACATCTCGCCCGTGAAGGCATGACGGTTCCGGTGCCGATCCCGACGACGGATGGCCGGTTCTTCGTGGATGGTCTGGTGGTGATGAAATATATCGAGGGTGAACCACCCAAGACCAGGGGCGATTGGCGTCGCGTTGCCGACACGCTCCGCGAGCTGCACCGGTTGACACAGGCCTGGCCGCAGCGGCCAGGCTGGCGATCGTCGGCCGACCTGCTGCATGTCGAGACAGGAACAAGGATCAACCTTGCCGCGATGCCATACGAGGGCGTTATCCGATGTCGAGCGGCGTGGGCGCGGCTCGCTGGGCACCAGACATGCGTTGTCCATGGCAATCCCAACAACCCCGGCAACGTCCGTATGACGGCAGACCGCGTCGCGTTGATCGACTGGGATGAGTCCCATGTCGATGTTCCCGATCTTGATCTCGTATTGCCCGAGAACGCTGCCGACCTTGACGATGGCGCGTATGATATCGCCGCACAGGCGTCAGCCGCATGGGAGGCTGCTGTCTGCTGGCGGGACGAATACGCGGTCAAACGGCTTGCCGAAGTTCGAACGGTCTGAGCAGTTTCGGCGGATTGCCGAAGCCCTCCGCCTTACCGGTACGCGCCCCACATCGGAATTGCCCGATCTCAGCGACGAAAACAGATGGGAAATCATCCGTTTTCATTGAAAACTGTTGCTGCAGCAATATGTAGCAATATTCCGTCAGTCGTGCCTCAAAGCTGTTCTGCATGGGTGCTCGGCCTTTCAAAGCGCTTTATCGCTTGATTTCGACCTTCGAGGCGTCGGCGATAGCAGTCCAATCCTGCGAGGCATCATCCTGAAAACCGGCAGCGATATCAAGAGCATCCAGTATCTGCGCGCCATCGCCGCGATCTCGGTTCTTTGCTTCCATGTCAGCGAGGCATACGGCCTGGACTTCAAGATCGGAGCCGCCGGTGTCGATATATTCTTCGTCATCAGCGGCTTCATCATGTGGGTCACGACCGTTGGAAAACCGATCGGCCCGCAGGAATTCATGTTGCGACGACTGGTCAGAATAGTACCGCTTTACTGGATTGCGACGGTGGCAACATTCACCGTGGCGGTGGTGAAACCGCAATTCTTCTTCAACACGGATTCGAGCGTCGACAATCTGATCGGCTCGCTGTTTTTCCTGCCCGCTATGAAGGACGAAGCACTGCATCCGGTCGTCGAGCAGGGATGGACCTTGTCCTATGAGATGTTCTTCTATCTCATCTTTTCCATTTCGTTGCTTCTGCCGGAGTTCAGGCGGCTATGGTTCCTGATGGCGAGCCTGACGGCCGTCGTCATTGCGGATTATTTGCTGCCCCTCGGCTATGTCAGTGTTTTCACCCAGCCGATCATTCTGGAATTCGCCGCCGGAATCGTCATCGGGCACCTGTGGAAGCGCGGCTTCCGGTTGCCTTTTCACGCCGCCATCGGCCTAATGGTCGCCGGATTCGTGCTGCTGCTGGCGAGTGAACCGTTCACCCATTTGGAGCGGGCTGTTCGCTGGGGCGTGCCGGCGGGGCTGCTGTTGACGGGCGCTGTTTTTGCGGAGCGAGAGCGCGGCGTTCCCAGGCTGGCATTCCTGCATTTTCTGGGAGATGCCTCCTATTCCATTTACGTTTGGCATGTGCTGACCGGCATCATGGTAATGGCGCTGCTTCTGCGCTTAGGGATACCGCATGCCGCACAGCCTGCATTGATCGCATTGGGGTCGCTGGCGTTTGCGATCGTCTGCTATCTGTTCATAGAGCGCCCCATCCTCCGAAAAATGCGATCCTCACGACCGCGCCCGGCATATCGCGGCTGACGGGTGAGAGTGGATGGACGATGGCGCTGTAGCCGGATGTCGCGTTGCTGAAGGGGTGAATGGAGCGGAAATCCGCCGTTCCGACGAAAGTTTCCCTTCCTCGGGCCAAATGGGACCCTCCAGAAGCTGTCGCTCCTGAGCGTCAGGTCGCTATCGATCGCAGCTCTCTGCTCGAAAACCTGCGACAGAGCGCGCGACCCGTGGCATAAGGCCCCCGAAAAACTTTCTTCGGACCGCGCGTAACCATGATTCGTATCGAGAATATCAGCAAGCAGAACAGCCATCGTATCCTCTTCATCGAGGCGTCCGCAGCACTCAACAGAGGCGAGAGCGTCGGGCTTGTCGGGCCGAACGGCGCCGGCAAGACGACGCTTTTCCGCATGATCACCGGCCGGGAACTGCCCGACGAGGGCCAGGTCTCCGTCGATAAGGGCGTCACCATCGGCTACTTCAATCAGGATGTCGGCGAGATGGAAGGCCGCAGTGCCGTCGCGGAAGTGATGGAGGGTGCCGGCCCTGTCAGCGCAGTCGCTGCCGAGCTGCGGGAGCTGGAAGCTGCCATGAGCGATCCGGACCAGGCCGACAGGATGGACGAGATCATCGAGCGTTATGGCGAGGTGCAGGCGCGCTATGAAGAGCTTGATGGCTATGCACTCGAGGGCCGCGCCCGTGAAGTGCTGGCGGGCCTGAGCTTCAGCCAGGAGATGATGGACGGAGATGTCGGTGCGCTTTCGGGCGGCTGGAAGATGCGCGTGGCGCTCGCCCGCATCCTGCTCATGCGTCCCGACGTCATGCTGCTCGACGAGCCGAGCAACCATCTGGATCTCGAAAGCCTGATCTGGCTGGAAGCCTTCCTGAAGGGCTATGAAGGTGCGCTGTTGATGACCTCGCACGACCGCGAGTTCATGAACCGCATCGTCACCAAGATCATCGAAATCGATGCCGGCAATCTCACAAGCTATTCGGGCGACTATGAGTTCTACGAGCAGCAGCGCGCGCAGAACGAAAAGCAGCAGCAGGCGCAATTCGAGCGTCAGCAGGCAATGCTTGCCAAGGAAATCAAGTTCATCGAACGCTTCAAGGCGCGTGCCTCGCATGCTTCGCAGGTGCAGAGCCGCGTGAAGAAGCTGGAAAAGATCGATCGTGTCGAGCCGCCGAAGCGCCGCCAGACGGTTGCCTTCGAATTCCAGCCAGCGCCTCGCTCGGGCGAAGACGTGGCCGTCCTGAAGAACGTCCACAAGAAGTACGGCAGCCGCAGCATCTATGAAGGGCTGGATTTCATGGTACGCCGCCGCGAGCGCTGGTGCATCATGGGCATCAACGGCGCCGGCAAATCCACCCTGCTCAAGCTGGTGGCAGGCGCGGCAGAACCGGATGAAGGCAGCGTCAACCTCGGCGCCAGCGTGAAGCTCGGATATTTCGCCCAGCACGCCATGGATCTGCTGGATGGAGAGCGCACCGTGTTTCAACAGCTCGAGCACGATTTTCCGCAGGCCGGCCAAGGCTCTCTGCGCGCACTCGCCGGCTGCTTCGGCTTTTCCGGTGACGATGTGGAGAAGAAATGCCGCGTGCTGTCGGGCGGCGAGAAGGCGCGGCTCGTCATGGCGATCATGCTTTTCGACCCGCCGAACCTGCTGGTGCTGGACGAGCCGACGAACCATCTCGATCTCGACACTAAGGAAATGCTCATTCAGGCGCTGTCGCAGTATGAAGGTACGATGCTGTTCGTCTCGCACGACCGGCATTTCCTGGCGGCGCTCTCCAATCGCGTTCTGGAGCTGACGCCGGAAGGCATCCACCAATATACCGGCGGCTACACCGAATATGTGGAGCGCACCGGCTACGAAGCACCCGGCCTCAGAAGCTGATAACAGGCGGAACGAGCACTACTGCGTGTTTGTCGATGGCGCGGCACCGGCATTGATGACGGCAACCGGCGCCGCCCTGCCCCGCACGCGGATTTCGATGCGGCGGCGCGCTTCGACAGCGCCGCGCTGGCCCGATGTGATGGTATCGCCGGGCAGGATCAGCTGGGCGGCGGACATCGGCAGGATGGTGGCATCCTTCAGCTTCGGATTGGCCTTGAGCACATTGGCAACGGCAATGGCGCGGGCAAGGCCGAGCCCGGCATTGTCGGCGGGCAGCAACGCCGATATCGGCAGCTTGCCGTCCATCGCGCTGATGATCGTATCGTCGAGATTGGATTTTTCACGCGCTACCGGCTGCTCGTCCGTGTGGCCGATCACCTCGACGATATTGGCGCCATAAAGGCTCAGATTGCTGGCGATTTCATCCGTGATCGTCGTGCCGAGAAGCTGGGCGAACGTGCCCGTGAGCTCGGCACTTCCCGATTGGAAATAATTCTTCTTGGCATCGTCGAGATTGATGATGGGCGGCCAGTCGTGCATGCCGTTGCCGCCGCCATTACTGGCCAGAAGCTTGTTGACCGCATCGGGTGCTGCCGCGAGCGACACGCCATGTTCCTTCAGAACGGCAGCAACCTTGGACAGCGATTGCAGATCGGCCGGTGTCGCACCCTGATCCGTTACGCTGTCGAGCGCTTCTTTCGCCAGCACCAACTCCCGCCACTGCTTGTCTACGACCGCCTTGTCGGCAGCAGAGAGATCGCCGGAGACGACCTTGGACTGCATAAGCACGATTTCGGCTGCCTGCTCGGCTCTTTTCTTCTCAAGCACCGCGACCTGCTGCTCCGCCTTCTCAAGCTTTCGCTCGACTTCGTAGCGCTTGTTTCTCTCCGCCGAAATCAAGGCGGCGGCTACGAGCAGCAGGCAGAAGACCAGAAGCAGCATGGATTCGGCCATCGTCAGGCCAAGGATCAGGCCGCGGTTGTAGCCCTTGTGCTCCAGTTTGGGCGTGCTGTCCGAGCCTTCTGCTACCATAGATGCCACCAGCGTTTTTGCGGCCGATTACCGGGCGCGGCAGCGACGCCGCCATCGACCTGCGGTTTCGGCAGCGGCGCCTGCCCCATCGCCTCCGCCATGCGGCCGAGCGCCACTTCTATGTTGCGAAGCGGCTGCAATTGTGCCTCCGACATCTCCTTTATGGCCGCGATCGCCGGCGCCAGCTCTGCCCGCACCACATCCTCCGGCGAGCGTATCTCTTCCAGTTTCCTGCCGACATTCTCGACGGCGGCGCCGAAGGTGCCGATGATCTCCGAAAGCTGCGATGTCGTCGTCGTCAGCTTGGCGGCCGCGTCGTTGATCGGCGTCACGGCCTGCTTCGCCAGCATTTCGAGAATCTTGTTGATTTCCTGGCCGTTGCGCTCCGCCTGGCGCGCGATCTCCTCGAATCCTTCCGACAGCATCTGGTTGCTGACGCGCCGGTAATGCGAAAATTCGCGTGACGAGGAGTCGAGCTCCGTGCGCACGCGCCGCGTCATCTCGGCAAGCTCATGGCGCACGCTGCGCTCGATGTCGATCGGGTCCCGCCGCATCTGGTTGAAGAGAATGCGCAGCGTCACGCCGGCAATGGTCGAGGTGACGGCGATGCCGAAATTGCGGACGATAGTCTCGATCGATGTTTCGCCGGCAAAGAGATAGAGCGACACGCCGAGGCTCGACAGGGTGAAGAGAAAGCCCATGTAGTAGAGATTGTCGCCCGCCTGCTCGTTGTGCAGCCGGAACCCGGCAACGGCCAGCGACACGATGAAGTAGATTCCCATCAGCAAGAGCGGTATGCCCGTCACGATGGGCAGCGACCAGCCCATGAGCTTCGACGTCCAGATGAAGATCATGCCGCCGATGGTGATGGACGCGAAGAGCACCATCGGTCCATAATCCCGGATGAGATATCTGGTGTCGGTGTCAGCCATCAGCGTATCCCTTCCAACCGCACGAAGCCGTCAAAATCGCCCTTATTGTTCTTGATCCATTGTGCCCAGAAGTTCGCCAGCTCCTCCATGCTGAACTTCATGTTCGGCCGTTGAAAGGCAAGGATCTTGACGATGACACCATCCAGCGACGTGCGAAAGCGGTCGTTTGCCGGACTGTGCTGGTATTTCTGATAGGAGGCGCCGTCGCGATAATTCGAAAAGGCTGCCGTATGCTCAAGCATGTCGGAGGCTATATAAAGGCGCTTCGGCATGCCGGCCCGCGCATTGGCAAAGACTTCCAGATTGATCTTCTGGATGGCCGCCATGATCGGCGACAGCTGGCCGGACTCGCCTTCGGTCAGCTTGCCCGCAATCTCTGTGAGCGGCTTCTGGAAGCCTTGCTCCCATCGCGCCTGCGCCAGGCGCGGATTGCTGGTCCACTCGTCGACATTCGCACCGCTGCCGGGATTGCAGCCATGGAAGGTCTGGATCAGCTCGCCCTCCTTCTCGGTCAGCGCATAGATATCGATGGCGCCGCCGATCGGCACTTCGGCCACGATCTTCTGAAACTGGTTGCGCAGGTCGAGCGCCGTCGTATCGGCGATCGGATCCGTGACGTCGAGGAGGATGGCCGTTTCCGCCTTAGGACCGTCCACCGGGCAGAGCGAGGCTTGATCGACGGCGACGTTGCCGCTCGCCTTGTAACGCAGCCAGCCATAGGCGCCGACGATCCCGAGAGATAGGACCGCAAGGCAGATAGTCGCGATGATGAGACCGGCGGACCCGCCGCGCCGGCTACGCCGCTTGCGTCGCGCCAAGGATGCTCTCCGGGAAAAGATTATCGAGCTGATGATATTTCTCGATGGCGCGCTCGAATTCGTCGCCGATCCGCTTGATCTGCTCCGACAATTCCGCCTGCGCGCCTTGAATACGCGAGCCCAGCACCTTGTCATCCCACTCCTCTTCGGTCCGCATGACAGGCGTCAGTCGCTCCATCCTGTAAGCGGTCTTGAAGTAGGAGGGCTCCGGCTCGGTTCGCGCGGCACGGTTGGCATCGCGGTAGGAGGTGAGCAGCACATTCGCGGCGCGCTCGAGATGGTTCTGGTGTTCGGCGAAAAGGCCCGCAGTCCTCGCACGATGGGCGATGATGGCCGCCGTTTCCTGGCGGCGCAGCGAGAGGTCTCGGATGATCTCCTCGATCTTGCCGTTATGTTCGTCGCGGATCTCGCGCAGGTCTTCGATCAGATCGAGCTTGCGGTCGATGTAATTGTCTCTCGCCGCATCGAGGCGCTTCTGCACGCCGGCAAAACCCGGATAGGGATCTGTCAGGTAGCAGCCATCGATGAAGGCGACGAGCGAGAACATCAGGCCGATGGCAAAGAGCATCCAGGAGTTCAGCTCCTGCAGCCCGAGCGGTGCCGCCTTCAGGCGCTGGATCACCTCGGCACCGGCGCCGCTCAGGATCGTTGCGGAAACCTCGCGATAATGCGCCAGAGCGATATTGATCCCCAGCGCCACGGTCACATAGGCGACAAGCCCCAACAGACCGAGCAGCTTCAGCGCAAAGGAGCGATGCACCAGAAAGCGCACGCAGAAGAATGAAAACATCAGCGCCGTGCCGATGTTCAAGAAGGCGAAGGCGGCCGCTTCGGTGACACCACCGACCAGACCCTGCTCGCTGCCCTTGGCGAGGAAACTGCCGTTCATCACCATTTCGATGAGCACGAGAAAGACGATCAGCGAGACCTTGAAGCCCCATGCCGCTCTGCTGGAAACCTTTGCCGCGCGCTGCAGCCTGTGCTTGGCTTTGAACCCCACCATCTCGTCCTCGGCGGCTTTCAGCTTGCGGCGCAGGCCATGAAGCTCGTCGACGCCGCTTGCCACTTCGGCCTTGAAATCGGAGATGCTCGACGCGTTCGCCTGACGGATCAGCCCGAATTGGCCTTCGAAATCGAGATTGCGCAATCGGCTGTCGAAGGTCTGAAACTGGTCTTCGAGAATCTGGTAGGAACTCTTCTTTTCCGCCTCGACCCAGGCGATGACGCGCTGCTCCGTCTCGTCATGAGACTGCGCATCCGGCGGCGGCCGGTTCTGCCGGCCGGCAGCGGCTCCCTTTTCCTTCAGGTCGAGCGTCGCGCCGAGTTTTTCGATATCGACGACGGGAAACACGTCCGTCGAGGCGCGGAAATCATGGCTGGTCTCCCGAACGCTGTCCCAGAGACGGTTGAGGGCTTCGAAACGCAACGATCTTCCCCGGCGAATTCATCAACTTAGAAAGGACAATTGACAAATCGATACCGCACCGGTTGTCCTTGGTCCAGAGCGATGTGGCAGAGGTTAGGATGCGATTGTGGTAAAGACTAGCCCGCGCCATGGGCAATCGAAAAACACTGGATCGAATGAGACCGACCAGTGCGCATCCCTCGACTGAATTCGGGCGGCCGTCGGCGTGCGATTTTCAATTCCAATTACGGCCGGCCTGACAAACTGTTCGCTAAAACACAAGCGCGACATATGTTTTCAGAGCAAGCGATTTCATTTTGGAGCATCAAGCCATGACGTCTTCCCCTTTCAGGAACATCTGTATCTATGGCGCCGGCGCCCTGGGCGGCACGATCGCCGCAAAGCTGGCCTCCTCCAAAGAAGCGCAGACGAAGATTTCGGTCGTGGCGCGCGGAGCCCATCTGGAAGCCATTCGCACCGGCGGCATAAGCCTGTGGGAAGCAGGTGCGGACAGTCCTCTCGTTGCGCAGATGACGGCAACGGCCGATGCGGACGAATTGCCGCCGCAGGATCTCGTCATCACCGGCCTCAAAGGTCATCAGCTTGCCGCGGCCGTTCCGGGCGTTGCGAAGCTGCTGCATTCCGGCACCCGCGTCGTCATGATCCTCAACGGCGTTCCATGGTGGTATTTCCACCGGGACAGGCGGAGCGGCCATGCCGAGCACCGGATGGAAGAACTCGATCCGAATGGCGATCTTTGGCGCCTGATCGGGCCGGAGCGCGTCATCGGCTGCGTTGCCTATCAGAGCGCGGAAGTCGTCGCACCTGGCGAGATCAGACTGAGCAACAGCGGCCACTTCATCCTTGGCGAACCTTCCGGCGAGACGACGGCCGATATCGAAGCGGTTGCGGCGCTGCTGCGGCAAGCCGGCGTAAAGATCTCCATTTCCGCGCGGATTCGCGACGATATCTGGAACAAGCTGATGGGCAACGCCGCTTTCAATCCGGTCAGTGCGCTGACCCGAGGATTGATGACCGATATCATGGAGGATCCGGCACTGGCCGCCATGGTCGGCCAAGTGATGAGCGAGGTGAAGGCCGTCGCCGAAGCATTGGGATCGCAAATCACCATGTCCATCGAGGAACGTCTTGAGCGTTCCCGGCAGATCGGCCCCGTACGCACCTCGATGCTGCAGGATCTGCTTGCCGGCAAACCGCTGGAAATCACGCCTCTGGTCGGTGTCATCGTTTCGCTCGGAAAACTCGCGAATGTGCCGACGCCGATCTCGGCGACGATCCTGGCGCTGATTACCCAGCTTGACCGCAAGAACCGGCAGGCGGCCGACCAGGCTACGACATCGATCTCAAGCGGATTTTCCGTACAATCCGGCTGACACCTGCCCAGCGTCGGAAGGCGTCATCCTTGAGTTGGACAGCTTCGCCTCCCAATCAAATCTACAACACTAAGCGAGGCTCGACAGTATCCCGCCCAACGCTTCCTTAACCGCCACTAGGTAAGCTTGTGGTCAGATACCACAGAACAGAAGACAATGTCCAAGCCCGCCTTCCGCTACAGCCACTACGACCTCAAAGAACAGCGCGCCGGAACGGTGATCGAAATCACGCTCTCGGCGATCGCCAATGTCAGGCTGATGAATAGCTCGAATTTCCAGCGCTTCACGGAAACCCTCAAGCATCAATTTCTTGGCGGTGTCGCCAAGAAATCGCCGATCCGGCTTACTATTCCCGAATCCGGCCACTGGCATCTCGTCGTCGATATGGAAGGCCACAATGGACAGGCCGAGTCGAGCGTGAAAGTCGTGGATGCGGCGCCAGCTCCCCGGATGCAGAAGGCTCCGCAGGAAACCACCCCCGGGCGGTGATATTGGATCTTAGCGCTCGCCGCGTTCCTTGCGCAGCTTCGACCACCAGTCCAGACGCTTGCGGATTTCCCGCTCGAAGCCGCGCTCCGGAGGATCGTAAAAGGTCTGGCGGCCCATCTTCTCCGGAAAATAATCCTGGCCCGAAAAGGCGTCCGGCTCGTCATGATCGTAGCGATAGCCGTCGCCATAGCCCTCGGCGCGCATCAGCTTAGTCGGCGCATTGAGGATATGCTTGGGCGGCAATAGCGAGCCGTTCTGCTTGGCAGCCTGAGTCGCCGCCTTGAAGGCCGTGTAGACTGCATTGGATTTCGGCGCGGTCGCGAGATAGACGCAGGCCTGCGCCAGCGCCAGCTCACCCTCCGGCGAGCCCAGATAATCATAAGCATCCTTGGCGGCGTTGCAGATGACAAGCGCCTGCGGATCGGCAAGCCCGATATCCTCGACCGCCATCCGCACCAGCCGGCGGCCGAGATAGAGCGGGTCTTCGCCGGCATCGAACATGCGGGCGAGATAGTAAAGCGCCGCGTCCGGATCGGAGCCGCGAACCGACTTATGCAGCGCCGATATCAGATTGTAGTGCCCGTCCTGCGCCTTGTCGTAGACCGGAGCGCGGCGCTGCACGATCTTGACCAGCATATCGGGATCGAAAAGCTCGTCCTTGCGCGCGGCGCGCCAGACCTCCTCCGCCAGCGTCAGCACCGAACGGCCATCGCCATCGGCCATGCGGATCAGGCTGGCGCGAGCATCCTCCGTCAGCGGCAGCGGCTTGCCTTCCACCGCCTCGGCGCGGCGCAGCAACTCCTCCAGGCTTTCCTCGTCATGCGAGCGGAACGTCAGGACACGAGCGCGGGAAAGAAGAGCGGCGTTGAGTTCGAAAGACGGATTTTCCGTCGTCGCCCCCACAAGAA
>NZ_JAUQTZ010000102.1:0-22646 GCF_059803845.1 Rhizobium sp. UFLA01-1127
GATCACGGATCCCGTCGCGGCGAGTGCTGCTCTTTTCTGTTTGTAATGCTCTGTCTCGGTCACACGCATCCGCGCCTCCTCATCAAGGCTTGCCTTGAATTTCGTGACCGCTGGCAACATTGCAGGAGATGCGAGTTGGGCGAGACGGGCCTCTTCTGCAAAAGATCGGGTAAGGGAGTTCACTGCGGGTAATAGATCGGAAGCATCCGCCCCCGGGGCGGGCAAGGCGTCTTTGTCGGGTGTTGTGTGAATAGCAGCATTGCGCCCCGAAGTTTCGACTGCGGCCCCGAAGGGCACGTTCGCCCGTTGCCAGAGCCGCGCCACATGATCACTTTGTACGGTGAACCAATTGGATAGGCGCTCCACCTGTGCTTCGAGGGCGTAACCATATTCCGCGATAGTGTCGATGCCGCGCCGCCGTGCGAAATCGAAAGCCACGGATCGATAAGACGGCTCATTCTCGAAGTCGAGCGTCGTCGTCTTTTCGCCGGGGCGCGACAGCCGTTCAATCAGTTGCGCAAAGAGCGTCGCAGGGCGCTGTTCGGCGGCAAGTTGCTCCATCCGCGCCTCGCCCTTATCAATTGAATATGCCGTCCAAATGTTGCGGTCGACAACGCGATCCTCAAAATGCCTCGCTCCCGTTTCCTCATCAACAACGGGCATTTTAACGGTAACTTTTTCAGTTCCCTCCCTGCGCATGGTCACTGTATCCCCGATCCCGACGCCGGCCGCCTCAATCGCCTTAGGCAGATTGACGCCCCAAAGGCGATGCGTGGTTCCATCGTTCGTTCTGACGTCAACATAAGGAGAAGGATCGGCGTCGTCGCGCTTGCGAAACTTCGCAAGTCCTATTTCAACAAGCTCGCCGGTAATGCCAGCGGCATGCTCGACGCGTGCCGACTTGCCCCGTTCGAACTTTGGTTGAAAATCTTCCCTTGCCCCATAAAGATCGACACGCTCGCGATGACGCGTCATGGCGACATATGTCAGGTGCCGGTCCATCATGCCGGTTGCCAGCACGAAAGCGCGCTCGAAGGTCGATCCTTGGCTCTTGTGAATCGTCGCGGCGTAACCGTGGTCGACATTGCGATAAGTGTCTTCCGCGAACATGACATGCCGGCCACTGTCCAGCCGAACGAAAAGAAATGGTTCCCCTCCTCGACCCGCCGTCGATACGACCGTTCCAAACATGCCGTTCTTGACATGCTGAACAGCTAGGTGAGAGGCCTTGGGTTCGACGAACCGCGCATTTTCCAGGAAGATGATCCGGTCTCCCTCGCTAAACTCACGTGTGCCGCGCTCTGTACGAAACGGCCTGCCCTCCCCAAGCGCATTCTGTTGCAACATGACCGCACGGATCGCATCGTTGAGGCGTCTCACATCACTGTTGGTGTGGGCGAGAACCATCAACTCGTCGCCACGCAACTTACGACCCTCGACCTGCGCCTTGGCAATGGCATCAAGGCGAGCGCTCGCCCAGTCGAATACGATGCGTTGAATCGCATCCTTACGCGTTTCACTTTCGAGGAGATGGCCATGGGCGCTATAGGCACTCAAGGCATCCTCAACATTTCCACGGGCAAACAGACGGGACGCCTCTCGCGCCCATTCGTGCCTCTGGCGGCGAACGCCGACCAATTCGGCAAAGCCGATGCGCTCGACGATGGCACGGAAGGCAGCCCCCGCCTGGATCGGCTGAAGCTGCATCGCGTCGCCGACAAGAACCGCTTTCGCGCCGGCATCCTCGACGCGTTTGAGAAGACGCGCCATCTGTTCCGAGGACACCATGCCAGCTTCGTCTAGAACCAGCACGTCGCCCTTCTGCAGCAAGTCATAGTCGTTTTTCCAGGCAAGCTCCCAAGCGGCAATCGTACGTGAACGGATCCCGGAACTATCAGTCAACGCCTCCGCCGCCTTGCCAGCGAGGGCTGCTCCGAGAACGCGCCTGCCGGCTCCTTCCCAGGCGATCCGTGCCACACTGAGCAATGTCGATTTGCCAGCACCCGCAATACCGACGACTGCTGCAATGCCGCTATCGGCGGTGATATGTCGAACCGCATCGACCTGTTCAGCGTCGAGACGAATGGCCTTATTTGTCGCCGCGTCAATTTCAACTATCGCAGCATCAACTTGGGATGACGATACCGCGAAACCACCGATGTTCGAGAGATTGAATGCCGACCGCGCCATCAGAAATTCGGTTCTGATCGTCGCGCGCGTCGTGAAGACTGCCGGCAGCCCGACCCCACCAGATTCCGCACTGACCTGCTGCGGTCGCAGCATTACCAAATCATCCGACGCCATCAGTTTCGCGCGGATATTGGCAAAGACGATTGGATCATCAACGTGGCGGTGCAGGGCGCGGGCGATCTCGACTTCATCGAAAGTCGAACGCTCGTTGCTGAGTTGCCTAAGCAATAGACCGGGGTCGGCGGCAAGGCGATCGACCGTCTCGTGGCGCTGCGCCAATGCCGCCGGCGCGAAATAGACATCGGCACCTTTGTGTAGACGCGCCGTGCGGGCAGGAGCGAGATGGCGCTGCCCCATTCCCCGCAATCCCTGCTCCTCGTAGGAGCGGCCGTCTATGCGGATATCGTGGCCGGCAAGTGCCAGATGGCGCGTTACCGTTTGAGCCCATGCAAGCTTCCACTCCTCCATCGTTTCCTTGTTGCCCGCCCACCGACGGTAAATGATTCTTCCTTTCGGCCTGTCGGGGGTGTTGTGGCGCAGTGGCTCGCCCCTGTCGTCAACGATAGCATCGTGCTTCGGCCCAAACCCTTCCGCTGTCAGTGGACGCAGCGTGGTGATAACGTGGACGTGCGGATTGCCCTTCTTGTCGTGATAGACCCAATCTGCCACCATTCCGCGCAACACCAGGTTTTCACGAACGAAGTCGCGCACCAGGGCGATATTCTCGGTCCTGCTGAGCTCGTTTGGAAGCGCAAGGATGATCTCGCGGGCCAACTGTGCATTACGCTGGGTCTCGAAACGATCAACAGCATTCCAAAGCGCTTCGCTGGCGCCGGCAACCGATCGTCCGTCGATTAAAGTTCGCAACCATGCCGGCGTGTCATCAGGCAGAGCGAGTTCCTCATGGATGAGTTCGGCCGCGTCTGCGGAATAGTGGAACCTAGTCCCCACCTGCTCATCCATCATCTTGGTACGATGACGATAGGCGGCCGCCGAGACAATGTTCTGTCCCGCTCCGCGGCTGATTATTTTCGCTCTCAAAAACATAATAGCCATATTTGACTCTATCTTTTCTGGCACATCCGCACTACGGATATCGAGATATTTGGCGGATTTTCCTTTGAAAAATCCGAATTTCCAGGGTGAGTTTCATTTTCCTATATCATTTCAGCCGATTTGACTACTGTATTCAATGCAGTATAAAAGATGCCAGCAGAGTCGGCTGCGATGAAAGGAAGGACAGACATGCGGGCAAGAAACCCAGTTTCCGAGATCGACACACAGATCGAGCTGCTCAGAGAGAAACGAAAGAAGATGGTCGCTAAGGCCAATGAACGTTTCGCTAGCGCGGCACGGAGAGCCGGTCTCGCCGAACTGGACATTTCCGACGCCGAGCTCAACGACGTTCTCGCCGAGATCGCAGCGCGATTTCGCGACGGCGAACAAAGGACGACGGGCGAATCCGCTTAAGAGGCTAGATCAGCGGATTATGCTTCTCGAACGAAGGCGGCAGCGCGATATGACAAACGATCGTAAGCGCGAAACGCGCGAAAAGATGATCTTCGGCGGATTGATCATCAAGGCTGGCTTGAGAAAAGCCGATCGCGCGTTCCTGCTCGGTGCCTTGATCCAAGCCAGCCGGATCCCGCCAGATACCGCGCAGTACCGTGAGCTTCACAAGATTGGTATGGAAGCGTTCCGAGCCGATGCACGCATGAATAATTCGGAGAGCAAGGATCTAGATGTTTGACCCTGGCTTTGATCCCGCCGATACCCCCTCTGACACGTTCATCTTTACATCGAGGCCTTTGCCTCGCTCGGTCTTGGGACGATGATAGGGGGCAATAGCTTCGCGCGTTGAATCCACTGAAAAACGGCATGGTTCGCCGAAGCGGACGTAGCCGCCGATCATGACCGCGCACCGCTGATACTTCCCGCAGTTGCCGTAGCCTTACACGTCAGCAGAAAGGGACTTGCCGTAGCGGTGGAGCAGCTGCGCGACGTCGCTTTGCATGGCAGACAGGGAATGCGTCGCCTTCGCCTCGAAGGCGATCGGTTTGCGCTCGAAGACCGCGTAGCAGACCTCGCTGGGATCATGCCGGGACAGATAGGCAATCCCGTCCGGCTCCTCCGGAGGATCCCAGAGCGCATCGGCCCATGCGCCGCATGGCTCATAGGGGCCGGTGGAGATTGAATTATCCGTGCCGAGGATCTGCAGCCCGGCGCCGTGCATCGTCACCATGCGCAGAGCCGTCCGGCTGGTGAGCTCCGTTACCGACCGGGTGACAATTTCGCGTTCTGCAACCATCAGCCGTTGCGGGTTGCGCAGGATCGTCTCGGCGAACGCGCCTGCGAAGGCGTGGCCGATATAGAGCACGCCGAATCGTCCACTTGCGCTATCGAATCGATAAATTGGATCGTGGCCGGCTCCCGGTCCGAAAAACACCGGATCAAAGCTCGATCGGTGAATCCGGTGTAACACCGATCCGGCCGGAATGGTCGTGATCGGTAAGTTCGCATTCTTCAACCAATCGGGCGGCGGCGCCGCCGCCCCGGACGGTCCTCGCACCGGCGGGGCCATCAGGCGAAGCCGTCGCCGGTATTGGCGCGGACTAGCCGCTCGACCGCGCCGAGATCACCCTGGCGCAAAGCCTCCAACGGCGACCGGCCGCCGAGCGCGCTATCCCGCGCAAGCAGGAAATCGAGCGTAGCCCAGGCGCCTTGGTCTGCGAGACCGCGAACGACCTCGGCTATCCCCGGCAAAACCTGTCCGTCCCGGAACTGGCAGGCTGGATATTTCCAGTCGCTTCCCTCCCGGACGCCAAGGATCGCATTGCCCCGACGCCGCTTGTCGATCGCTTGGCGGGTGATGCCCGCAACTTTGCCGGCTTCTTCGGCGGAAAGGACGCCGCCGGCACGCAGGAGCAGTTCGTTCCGATGCTCGACATTGCGCGCGAGTGCCGGGACCATCGGGTCGAGATTGCTCACCGCCTCCCCGATAAACTCGGGATGGCTGAGGATTTGCGCGAGCGTTCCTGCGCCCGTCGGCGCGCCAAGAGCCGCCGTGAGCGCCTTCGACGGTGTTGTCGCGGCAATCCGTTCAAGTGCCGACATTGCACGACGCAGAAATGCGGCCTGGACGGAATCCGGGTCGGTCTGGAAACTCAGCACGAGCTCAGTTGAATGCGGGGCGCGAGGCATAGTGGCCTCCTCTGGTTGTCTTAGGATTTATGTAGTAACGAAAACTACTGCGTCAACTCGCTCGATGGGGTTCTTTTACATCATTGACGAGAAACGAGGGCTTCGTCTGCATAAGTTAGGGGCGATCCCTCTTCAGGACGCGGCTCTGCTCGCGTCCTGCCGGTCACTGCCGGAGCCCGCAAGCGGTCTCCGCGCATGCGGTCACGCTCCTCTCGCGGGGTATGATCAGCGGGCGGCGAGCGTCCGGCAGGGCTCGACGAGTGCTCATGACGAAGCGTCTCCTGCCTGTGCCGGTCGCTGGAGTGGTCGCAGCGTCGGCGGCACGGTTCGGCGTTGAGCGGCGCCGGGCGACCGGGAGGGCCGAGGAAGTGCGGCCGGGACGAAGCGGTGCATTGCCCGCGGTGAAGACGATCTGCTCGTCGGCCCACATCCGCAGCACTTCGTGCGGCTGGATCAGCGGCCGCGCTGCAAGCTGCTTCGATCGCGTGCGCGACGAACCCGACGCCTGCTACGACCGGCCGACCTGGTCGATCTCGACCGTGGTCGTGCCGCAGCGCTTCGAGATGTAGTCGGCCGTCTCCGGATCATTCACTGCCGCGAAGCTAATCCAACTCGCGCTCTCGAACCATTTGCTGGCGGCATCGCGCCCGCCATAGGTTTCGCGCATCTGGCCGATGCTCTGAAACAACAGCAACAGCGTGATGCCGTACTTGCGGCCTGCGTCGCGCACCGTCTCCAGGATCCGCATGAAGCCGAGACGCGCGACCTCATCGAGGAGGAACAGGTGCAATCTTACTCGCCGCGCTCAGCCTCGAGAGCGGCAATTTCGTCGGAAATTTCCGCAATCCGTTGCCGGAGCTCCGCTTCGGTACCGTCGTCCACCTCGCCTTCGCCGAAACAATAGCGCGCTATATGCAGCTCGAGCTTGGCTTCGACTTGTTCGCGCTGGGTACGGAGTTGTTTAAGATAGCTGTTTCGCATCGCGAACTGCTCTTTCAGAAAAAAGAAAATTGGTCTCACCCAAATAAATGGGGTCGAAACCGGAAGGTTTCGATAGGCATCCTATGCATCTGCGCCAACGCTGCAGCGCAACCTGCCCACAAGGCCATAATCCCAAGCCATTGCGAAGCGGCTGACCGGTCATCACGTTCATGCGAACCCACACCTAAAATGATCCGGAAGGCAAATATTAGACGCTGACATCAGCTTCGAATTCGGGCTAATTCAGGTGAAGTGTTCGAGGTATGTTGTGTTGAACGAAAAAATTGCCGTCATTGGCCTCGGTTATGTGGGCCTGCCCGTCGCGATTGCGCTTGCCGAAAAATTCCATGATGTGGTCGGCTTTGACATCAAGGCCTCCCGTGTCTCCGCGCTGAAAGCGGGCAAGGACGATACCCGGGAGGTTTCCGCCGAGAGGCTACGGTCGAGCGGGCTGCGCATCAGCAGCGATATCGAGGATCTCAGGGGTCGCGATATCTTCATCGTCGCCGTGCCGACGCCGATCGACCGGAACCGGCAGCCCGATCTGAGGCCGATGATTTCCGCCTCGCGCACTGTCGGCAAGGTTCTGCGCAAAGGCTCGATCGTCGTCTATGAATCGACCGTCTACCCCGGCGTCACTGAAGACGTCTGCGGCCCGGTGCTGGCGGAGCTTTCCGGGCTGCGTCAGGGCGAGGATTTTCATGTCGGCTATTCGCCGGAGCGCATCAATCCCGGCGACAAGGAGCACACCTTCGAGCGCATCGTGAAGGTCGTCGCCGGCGATGATGCGGAAACGCTGGAAAGAATCGCTGCCATTTACGGCGCAGTGGTCGAGGCCGGCATCCACCGTGCCCCCAGCATAAAGGTGGCCGAAGCCGCCAAGGTGATCGAAAATACCCAGCGCGACGTCAATATCGCATTGATGAACGAGCTTTCGATCATTTTCGAGAAAATGGATATCCGCACCGCCGATGTGCTGAAGGCAGCGCGGACGAAATGGAACTTCCTGCCCTTTACTCCCGGCCTGGTCGGCGGCCATTGCATCGGCGTCGACCCCTATTATTTAACGGCCAAGGCCGAGGAACTCGGCTATCACCCGGAAGTCATTCTTTCCGGCCGACGCATCAATGACGGCATGGGCGCCTTCATTGCCCAGAAGCTCATCAAGATGCTGGTTGCGGCGAAAAAGCCGATCAACGGCGCCCGTATCGGTATATTCGGGCTGACCTTCAAGGAAAACGTTCCCGACCTGCGTAACAGCCGGGTGCCAGATATTATCAGTGAATTGCATCAGTTCGGCCTGGAACCGCTGGTGCACGATCCGATGGCGAGCATCTTGGAGGCTCAGGAGGAATACGGCATAAAGCTCGCGGAATTGCAGGACTTCGGCAAGCTCGATGCCGTCGTACTTGCCGTTCCCCATAAATCCTATCTGACTGAAGGTGCAGCCACTATCCTCGATCTCTTGAGCGAGAACGGCGTCGTCGTCGACGTGAAGGCAGCTCTCGATCGGAGCAATCCTCTGTTGGAAGGTCATTCGGTCTGGAGCCTGTAAGGCGGAAAGGCCCGCTCAGCGCGCCTTAGTCCCCGCACCGGCGACCGTTGCCGCCAATCCTTCTTCGACCGAGTAAGGCGGTGACCAGCCGGTGAGCGCCCGTGTCTCGCCGATATCGACCTGAAGCGAGCCAAGCAATCGCTGCGTGGCGGCTCGACGCCCCAGAATTGCAGCAAGTCCCTCAAGCAGCGCCGGTGGCACCGGCAGCATCCAAGCCTTGCGTCCCGCGGCCAAGGATAATTTGGAGATCAGCTGGCCGATCGAAAGATCTTCGCCGTCGCTGACCAAAAACACACGATTGGCGGCGGCCGGATGGCGAGCGCTGAGCAATATGAAATCAACGAGATTGCCGACATAAACGAGCGACCTTCGGTTTCGAATAGCCCCAAACGGCCAGGGAAACGGTCGCGTAGCCCACGTCATCAGGCTTGCAAAATTCGCCTTGACGCCGGGACCATAGACGAGCGGCGGCCGGATGATGACGACCTCCATGCCCGTTTCCGCTGAAATCGCGAGCAAGGCCTCCTCGGCCTCGAGCTTCGAGCGGCCATAGGCATCTTCCGGACGGGGCACGTCCGAGGCCCTGAAGGCCTTACCGGCCGACGTCCCTTCGCCGTTGACCTTGATCGAGCTCAGAAAAATGAAGCGTTTCACGCTCGCGCCCGCAGCCTGTCGCGCGAGGTTGATCGTCGCATCGACGTTGACGGCGCGGAATGCCGCCAACGGATCGGCGGCGCTCTCGTTCATAACGTGGACACGGGCCGCAAGATGCATGACGACATCAACGTCGGCAAGCGCCTCGGACCAATCAGTCTGGCCATTGATCGCCCCGATGGCCGCGAAGCCTGGGCGGGGGCTCCGGCTGACCGGCCGATAATCCATCTGCCGGCGGGAAAGCTCCGCACACAGAGCCTGTCCGACAAAACCCGTCGCACCCGTTACCAGGATCATCCGCGCACTGCCTCCGCTTTCCGCACCATGATTTGCTGAGACATGCTTTGCACGGGATATCCGCTCGGAACAAGGGCGAGGAATATTGCCGGGGATGGTTGTGCTTGAAATCGCGATATGACATGGACGGAGCATTGACGACCTTGATCACCCTTAGAATACGGGGGCGATGCAACGATATGAGACGATGTTTTACACTATCGCCAAGCGCCTTTTCGATTTTCTCGCCGCTCTAGCCGCGACCATCGTTTTTTTCATTCCGATCCTGATCGTCGCTCTCGCAGTACGGCTGACCTCGCCGGGCCCGATCCTCTATTGGTCGGATCGGGTCGGCCGGAAAAATAAGATCTTCCGCATGCCGAAATTCCGCAGCATGCGTACCGATACGCCGGCGGTCGCGACCCATCTGCTGAAGGACCCGAATATGTATCTGACGCCGATCGGCTCGTTCCTGCGCAAATCGAGCCTCGACGAGCTGCCGCAGCTTTGGTGCATCCTCAAGGGTGAGATGAGCATCGTCGGCCCGCGCCCTGCCCTTTTTAATCAGCACGACCTCATAGCCCTGCGCACGGAGCGCGGCGTCGATGCTTTGCTGCCTGGCCTGACCGGCTGGGCGCAGGTCAACGGCCGCGACGAACTGCCCATCCCGCAGAAGGTGGCGCTGGACGAAGACTATATGCGTCAACGCTCTTTTTTCTTCGACTTAAAGGTTATTTTCCTGACGGCATTGAAAGTGGTCAAACGCGACGGAGTTGCGCATTAACAAACATTCGGCGAAATCGACATTATCGACACAATGCGTGGGAAAATTGCCGCATATCCGCCCCTTTGCGACCATAGGGGCCGTGGTGGGAGCGAGAAATGCCGGATGATGAACCGAACCTGGACGAAGGCTGACGACATTGGATGACTCGCGCATGAACAAGCCCCATGCTGATCTTGCAGCCGAACCGATCGGCGTCATGAAGGCAGGAAGCAGCATGACGAAACCGGTCGCCATCATCGGCGGCATTCTCTGGCTGTTGGTTGCCTCCCCGACCGTGGTCGAGAGCGACGCCTATCGCTATGCGACGGCGCTTCTCTCCCTGATCGCCCTCTATTATTACATGAAGGCGCCCATACGGCCGCGCACGGACTGGATCGGCTGGCTCTGCATGGGCTGGGCCTTTTATGTCATGGCGCGGTTCTTCATCACCTTCTGGTTGACGCCGCAACACGATATCGGCGCCTCGGACTGGCTCTATGCCTTTCCCTTCTTCTTCCCCATCATGGGCGTCGCCTTCCTGCTCTATGACGAGCTGATGGAGAAGATCGTCGCGGCTTATTTCGCGATAGTCCTCATCATGCTGGTCGCCACCCAGCATCTGCGCGAGATCTTTGCCGGCGAGACCATCCGACCCTTGATCATGAACAACCAGATCCACGGCGCCGTCGCCTGCGGCATGATCGTTATCTTCACCCTGTTCTGGCTGTTGCATTACCTGACGGACAAATCCAGTGACCGCCGGATCGCCCGCTTCGCCTATATCGCTTCGCCCTTCATCTTCGCGCTCTGTTTCATCGCCATTTACGGCGCTAAATCGAAAGGCGTCTGGCTGGCACTCGGCATAACACTGCCTGTCCTGGCGCTGATTACGCTCACCTATTTGCGCCTGAAGAGCGGCGTCATCATCATCATCGCCGTCGCAGCCCTGTTGATCGCAGGTATCTATGGCGTCAGGCACAATCTCGACAAGACGGCCGGCCCGACTTTGTCGGCGGCCATTTCCATGGTCGAAAATGTGGCCAACGGCCATGAGATGGGCGGCGTGGTTTCGAACGCCATCAGTTCCAGCAATACGCCGGTATCGATGGACGAACGCCTGCAGCTCTGGTCGAACAGCTGGGAGGTCTTTTCCTCGGCACCGATCTTCGGCTGGGGCAACCGATGGTTAGAGCGCTGGGCCGAGACGCGCTACTCGCATGTCCAGTACACGCTGCTGCACAACGGCTACCTCGAAATCCTGGTGCGCTACGGCCTCTTCGGCGCTGCAATCATGGGCTTCATGCTCGCCATCTTCATCCGCGCCGTCTGGCGCGCCCGCAAGGCCGGCATTGTTCCGCGCGCCGCATGGCACGCCTACATCGCCTGCCTTTTCTTTTTCTCATTGACGATCCTCAGCAACTCCAACAACCGCCTAGCGATCGGCGAAAGTCTGGCCTTCGCAAGCTCTGCCTTCGCCTGCTGGTGCCACATGCGACTGAAGGGGGAGTATTTGGCGATGTCGAAGGTGGAAAGGAAAGAAGCGGCGTTGAGAGCGCGATCATGATAGTTGCACGACCTCGATAGCAACAAAGAGAACCCCACGATCGAATCTAGGATGGTTTGTCCTTCCTGAAGCATTTATTGTGATGTTCGTCGTTTCGAAGGATGAGTGCGACCGTTGTATGCAAGTAGACCGCGCGACGCTCGCTCAATGCCTGACCAAGCGCTATAAGCGAGCGATAGCACCGAACCCCGACAGAGGGTTTGGTTCGCCCCCCCTCGCACAGCTGGCGGGGCAAGGCGTATGCAACGTGCCTACAGAAAGGACATATTGCCGCTATCGGGGGCTGTCGAGCCTATTTTCTTCGGACTGATCGCCACCCTCATTCGATAGGCCGATGTCGAAGGCGTCGCGAACCACCGACTCCACTGACTTTACCTCCTCATCGGTCATCTTTTCGAACTCACGGCCGCGCCGTTTCTTGGAAAGCGCACCATTGTTCTGACGGATGAAATTAACGAGGCTGGAGATCATCGCGTCCGGCATCTCAAGGAAATCCTGAATGCGTCGCTTCGCCTCATCGAAACGCGAGAGGTAATCGATCTCGTTTGGCAGGTCGTGCCTGATCGTCTGTACGACGCAAGCATAGAGAAATTCGGTCAACTCCGTGTAATCTCCAAACCTGTAGAGATCGGTGGTGTCGTTGACGACACGCACGTTTTTCTCCGGTGTCGGCACCCATTCGATAAAGGGCAACAGCGGTCCGGTGTAACTACGCAAGCGCGCGCCATACTCCTCCTGGCGTTCAAGAAGTACAGAAGAAATGGGAAAGATCATGCCGGCGGGCGTATATCCGCGCTCGGACAGAACATGGTGTATGAGGTACCGATGCAGGCGTCCGTTTCCGTCTTCGAAGGGATGGACGAACACGAAGGCGAAGGCCATGACGGAGGCTTGAAGTACGGCATCGACCCCACTCGATGCCATCCTGCTTCCTGCGGCTATGATCCCCCCGAGAAGATCGTTAATGTCTTCGTGCCGGGCTGAAACGAATTCTGGGAGAGGATCGTCGTTCCAGTCGCGATCGCCAATAAAGCCGCCGGCGTCTCGCAGGCCGCGCATGATGAACCGGTTCTCCTCGATGACAATGTGCTGGAGGCGCACGAGTTCGTCCACTGTGATTGGCCGCTTTCCAGATTGGGCGACGGCCCTCATCCAACGCTCGAGGCGGCTTCGCGGCGGGCGCTCGCCTTCGATCTGATAGGATGCCTGGCTATCCGACAGAAGCAGGAAACTTGCCGCACGGGCGATGATCCCTTTTCCGATCTTTCCGATGAGCTCTTTGGCTTCGGCGTCCCAGCGGCGGGTGACCGTTTCGACAAGGTATTCGGTACGCCTTAAAACAGGGCAGAATTTGGGTGTGCCGAGAAGATTGTCTCGCACGCGGTGGCGGGGTGAATTCACAGGGATCGATGTGAAGTAGCTCGCAGTGTCAAGCGCTTCAACATAGTTCCCCCGTTCCGCGTCTGGAATGTCAAGGCGTGTACCTGTCAGCCATTCATAGAAGAACCAGATCCGGCGCGTCGCGCTGCTCGTCGGCTCGGCTTCGATCAGCGCCGTGATCTCACTTGCTGGAACGATTTGAAATAGCCTTTTTAGGATCAACGGATCGATTGTCTCGTGCCTCAGCGCGAAAGTCAGATGTCCAAGCAAGCTGTCTTCTGGGGCAAAGCGCTTGTCGAAGATCGTCCAATCCTCATGTGCTCTCCTCGAGCCATAGACGAAGCCCTTCGCGACACACGAGGGGAGACGAACAGGGGCGGCAATCCCGTATTTCTGGACGAGAGCTGCATACCCAACGGGAACCGTATCCGTTGGCACGATACGCTCTTGGAAGACCGCCGGATTTGCGGGACTGGCTGTCATGCCGGCTTCCTTCCTCATCGAAAAACAAGTTACATCATCGAAGGACGATTATTTTCGAGACATAATATCGAAAATCGCTTACATCGGAAATCAATTATCTTTATCGAAAAACGCTTATGCAAGATCGATCATATCGAAAATTGATTAATAATGGACAAGCCTCATCGAAGCGGCAAGTTTCGCATCGAAAATCGATTAGTGACGGAAGCCGATATAGAAAACCAATTAGAATTCCTCATCGACCTGACGAAATCGTCTTTTCGCTCAACAATGCGCTAAATGCGTAATTGCCAAGTTGATGACGCTGCGACCAACCGGTCCACTACCGCGAAATTCAAATATTTGTATGCCAATGCTCTGTATTTTCGTCGCATAATCCACGGGCAACTACGAGGCCGCGCGACGAAGGACGGCATGCGGCCCTGGAGAGCGCTCACGTACCCCGAATTTCGCATTCACATCGGCCATTTTCCGGCTCAGTTTTCCGATGAACGAGGCGGTTCGCCCGAAGCCGAGGAAGACGAAGCACCGGATAAATCTGGCTAGACCTGTTTTCCATTTACAAGAAACCTCGGCTGAAGCGAACAAAGCAAAATACAGGAACTAATCATTTCTCCGCTCAATCACGGCTTAAAATAAATCTCGCTCACCCGAAACCGCCCATCAATCCGCTTGCACTGGACAATGATATCGATCGCGACGTCGAGCAAACTACGAATATCGCTGCGCTCAAGGTCACGACCACCTTCCGACTCTTTCACGAGCAATGTCAGTTGCTCAAATGCCAGCGCCGCAGAATCGGCATGCACCGTTGTGATCGATCCGGGGTGTCCTGAATTGACATTCCGGATGTAATAAAAGGCCGAACCGTCGCGCAGCTCCTGCAGAAGAATGCGATCGGGGCGCATCCTGAGGCACGATTCGAGCAAATCTTTCGCGCTGATTTTCGCCAGCCCCTGCCCTCCTTTCGAATAGAAAAGTCTGACGTGATTGGGCTGCGAGATGACCAGCTCCGGCGTATCCTCGATCGAGATTAGCCGCTCATGCTCCGGGATATGCCGGATCAATGCCTTCGACAGGGTTGTCTTGCCGGAACCGGTTGCGCCCGAGATGATGATGTTTTTGCGCGCAAGAACCGCCGCACGCAGAAACCTCGCGTAATTGCCTGCCTTAAGGATCTTGTCCAACCTCGTATCCGAGGGTTCGACATCACGGTTCGGCGAGGAGACATTCGAAAATAATCCACCCCTTTCGAGATCATCCAACGTCAGCATCACCGACGGCGGCTTTCTGATCGTGATGCTGACCGTGCCCTTGGGTGTTGCCGGCGGAACAACGATCTGAATCCGCTCTTCATCTGGCAAAGAGGCAGACAAGACCGGCCGAGCCTCGTCGATTGCCTGGTTCGAATAGCTTGCAATGGCTCGGGCCAGACGCATGAGCTTCTCGAAGCTAAGTTCCGGCAGTGTGTGGTGCCGCCATCCCTCCGCCCCCTCAGTCAGGACTTCGCCTGGGCGGTTGACGACGATCTCATAGAGAGATGTATCCTTTAGGAAGCGAGACAGTGGCAAAAGCAATTCACGTACGACACCTGCATCTGAAGCTTCCGCCATCTTGCGCTCTACTTCGTCACGAGCGTCGATCGGGGCATGAAGTCCCCCAATACCGCCCGATCGAGGATCTTGCTACGGGGCTCGGTGACACGCAGGCTATAGACATCGGAAAAATCGAGATCGCGGGCGACAAAAATCGAGACGAGTTCGCCCTGATGCTTCGTCAATGTCGGCACAATATTGATAGATTGCTCGACGGCGATCGTTGCTGCCTGCTGGCCAGCCGTCGTCGTATTCTGCGCTTGAACGTCACTATCCTGCAGCCGGCTGCCGGCATAGGTCGTCGCGTCGCCGACGATAGAGAGCAGGATGGCGCTACCGAAGCGCTCCCACCAATGTGTATCGACATAGCCATCCATGCCCGCCCGCCCGAGTGCGTCGATTGCGGGTGAGGCGAGTGTAATAATCACACCTTTTGGCGTCTTTGCGCGGTTCCAAAGGACGAATAGACGCTTCTGGCCCCGGTTCAAGCCGCCTCGATATTCTCCGACGATCTGGGTTCCTTTCTCCATCAGAACCACGCGCCCGTTGTCGGAAAGCACATCGCGGTTGATGACGCAGCTGGCGAAGCCCGGCTGGTCAGAGGCAAGCGCTGTCTCCAGCACACAGGGAATGGAAGTTCCCATCGTCACGATGAAGTCGCGATTGCCGAGCGTGCCGGCGCGTGATCCTTCCAGATGGGTCGGCGTCAACATCTTGTTGAAGCGCTGATCCTCGGTTTCAGGTTGGACGCCTCCAAGGCTGCCTGGAACAGGGAGATAATTGGAACCAGCGTCTTGCGACATGGCGGCTGCTGTGTCGCGGCGTTGCGATGAGGACTGCTGTCCATAGGCCATCACCGGCGCACGGCGGGCAGAGTCCAACAAAGTGTTCTCAGCAGGTGTGACCTGCTCCTTTGGCGCAGGCGTCGGTAGCAGCACCTCGGGAAGGGGTGCCGCCGGCTTTACCTCTTCCTTCGCCGGCTCGAAGTCAGTCGTCTGGCGAATAACGACATGGTCGGGCTTTGTCGTCTCAGTCTTTTGCCTGTCACGCATCGACCACAGCGAAAACCCAACAAAAGCGACCATCGCTAAAACGACGGCACCGCGCTTCAGGAATGGACTGGCCTCGGTTCGCGAATTGACATCGGTCTCGGCGCGCTCGCCTGGGATACGGTCTTCCGCCTCATCGGCCATCGGCTCCTCCTTTTGCAGCACTTCTCGCCTGCACTTTCATGACGCGCTCAACCGAAGGCGATGTGGTATTGGTGTTCGGATCGATGCCGGTCGGATCGTAGGCTTCGTTGAAGATGCAAAGCACGTCTCCTCCCCGCCGCAGGATGAATTTGCGACTGATCGCATGAACGAGCACGAGATCACCGGCCACCGACTTAGGTACCAGGCTCTCGGTGCCGTCGGAGTTTTCCATATAGATTGCCGGCATTTCCTGGTTACCGGTGAAGGCGATAGTCGTGATCTTGCCGTTGTCATAAACAGCGTTCGGTTCCAAAGCCTTTGATCCCTGTGCGGAATAGTGCCAGTTGCGCGGTCCATATTGTTCATGCAAAGCCAGCACTGTGTCGGCTTGTCCAGCTTGTGCTGCCTGGGTTCGCGCAAGAGCCTCTTGACGACGGCGTTCCGCATCATCGGCCGGATAGCGAAATTTGACATAGAAGTAAGTGTCCTGGCCGGCGGCAACCGGACCGTCACGGACCGTCAACTCCATCTGGTAACTACGCGTCGAACCATCACGACGTGTCGTGACCACGGAGATGTTCGTGACCGGCTGGTTCTCTCGCGCCTTCAGGAAGAGGATATTGCCGGCGGGCGCTACTTCCCAGGCGACCGTGTTACCAAGCGCCACATGGGCGATTTCCTCGTCGGCGGCAAACTCCACCTGGACGGAGGAACGCAACGAGCCCACGATCCTGGTGATATTGTAAGGCTGATAGTCGACGAAGCGAACCCGACTGTCCTGGGATGCGCCGCGCGGCGTTTCCAGCGCAAGGGCTGCCGATGGCAAGCTAGCGGTCAGCAGTAGTGCAATCAAACAATGAGGTTTCGGATGTTTCAATTGATGGCCTCCGGATCGGATCGATAGTCGCTGACGGCGAAGCCGAGCGGATTTATCAGCCGATCGGTCGAGGACATTGGAGCATTCACATAGGAGAAGGTAAGCGTTGCCACCCAATGGGTCGTATGGGTCTCGTCACCGCGAGTGATGGTACGCATGTAGCGAACAGACAGCACATTGGCGTTGATCAGTGAGATGGAAACAATGTTGATCCGCGATGTGGCACCGCGGCCGTAGATATTTTGTGGGGAATCCGGATTACCACCGCGATAAATTGCGGCAAAGCGGGTCTGTTCCGGCGCCGTTGAGAGCAGCGAAACCGTGCGAAAATTCTCCTCCGCCTCGCTCCAGACGTAACCCTCGCGGGCGCGAACGTAGCGGGCGGCGAAATATTTAGTCACCGCTTCGTCGTAGGTTCCAGCAGAAGACGTGAGTGCCGAAACAACATCGACAATGCCGGTGGAGTTGTCGACTCTCACGACAAAAGGTTCGACCGTCTTTAGCGGTGTCAAGCCTACGATGGCGACGATCGAAATTGCCGCAAGCACGCCGGCCGTAGTGGCTACGAACCAGGCAATCCGAGCCGAACGTTCCATCTGGATCATGCGGTCCTGATCGAAGCGCCGAGCCTTATTGAAATAGTCCTTGAGACTGTCCGTCGTCACCATTACCGCTGCCCTCCGCATGGGCGATAGGAGTGGCCGACATCAAAATGCGCAAAGGCGGCGGGAACGATGTCCGGCTTTTCCTCGACATAGGCGGGTGGCTTATCACCGGACTGTGCCGGTGGAGAGTGAAGAGGTTGCGGCGTCGACCGACTATCGCCGTCCCATTGCCACATGGCGCGATTGAGCGGCCGGCGCGAATAGCCATCGCATTTGGGTAGGGGATAGGAATGTGACGCGCAGCCGCCGAGCGTTGATACCACACAAAAAAGCACGAATATTCGGATCATCCTGAACCAGCCATCTTGTTGTTTGTTTGGAGTTCCACATCAGTCGGCTCTTTCCGAACGAAAGCTGCGGCCAACGGCACGTGCACCCCGGCCAGTCGCTCGCGCCATGTAGGTGGCGCCTCGGGCAAGCGTGCCTTCATGTGCGTCGCGTGCCGCGCCATAGCCGTAGGTGAGCGAAGCTCCGCCCGCGGCAAGTGCCGAAGCGATGCCCGGAAGCTGGTAAAAGACGTAGAGGGAGGCGAGGCAAATGGCGCCGAGCGCAACGGGTCGCATCAGTACGTCGCTGTAGCTCTCGATCACTGTGAAGGTGGAATCGATGCAGGTAATAAGCAGAGAGCCAACCGCCACAACCAGTACCTGCAGGATCACGAAGTTGGCGAGTTGCCCGATCCAGGCTTCGGTGAAGCGGCGTGTCGAGCGGAACATGGCGAGCGCTACGAAAATCGGGCCGATAGCGAGCACGATCGCCAGCGCCAGGCGGGCATAGAGCGAAACGATATAACCGATCGCGGCAACCCCGAAGCTTGCTAGGATGACCAGCATGCCACCGAGACCGGTAACGATATCGACACCCCATGAGGCGCGCGACCAGATCTCTTTCGCGCATTTCTGGCCTTTATCCAGCAGGCTGTCGAAGGTCGAGGCACTTGGTATCGTACCGGAGTTCAACGCCTGTGAGATCTCCTTGGGCAAGGTGTCGAAGAAGATGCTGCCGATATAAGTCTGGTACTCGCGAGCATTCGTGACCAGCATCAGGATGATGGCAAGCTTCATTGCCCGAAAGGCGAAATCCATGATCGGTTCGTGGACGGATCCACGCAGGATCAGAAAGCCATAGAGGATGACATAAAGTGTCAAAGCCGCTGTCAATGGCCCGGTGACCCAGCTGGCAATATTCGACGTACCTGACGATATGAAGTTCTCCAGCGGCGCCTTGAACTGCCCATCGACGAAGGCAAAGATCTGATACATGCCTCAGCCTCCGAGTGCTTTGCCCATGCGTTCCAGGCGGGATTTCCAATCGGCCGCCTCGGCATTCACGCAATTCGGCGTTGCTCGCAGCTCGCCCGGATTGCTTTTGCATTTGGCGATGAGATCCGACAGCAGCGTCTGGTTGGCCATCAGCTCGTCGACCGAATAGGTACGCTCAGGCTGCTTCGAGCAGCCGAACAAAGAAAGACCGAGTATGAGGAGAACAAGAAGCTTCATTGAAGGGCCGCTCCCATTGTATCCATGCGCTTGCGCCAATCCTCGGCCCTGCGCTGCTCATCGACCTGAACCTCGGCCTGCTGCATCATCTGCAACCCCTGCATCCTGAGCATATCGGTCTGGAGAAAGGCCGTTTCGGCTTGCAGCCGCGCCTGCAGATCGGCGATCTCCTTGGCGTCGCTCGCCGAAGAGATTTGCCGGCGCAATTGATCAATCCCGTCGATCCGCTTGGTCGCAGCGTCGTAGATTTGCTGGCCGAGGCTCATCTGCCCGGCATTCTTGTTCTGAAGACGCGACAGTTCCTGAGCGTAAAAGTCATTGGCGCTCGTTTTGTAGGTCGAATTGTCGGTCAAGAACTTTGAGGCGGCATCGCCAATCGCGCCTGAACCTGAGCCCTTGAGCAGGCTTTCGACGGCAGAAAAGTCCCCTGGCAATGCCTTGCGGATCGCCGGATCGTTCAACATGCTGGCGACGTCAGCCATATTGGTGAGCTTGTTGAGCGAACCGTAGAGCTGCTGGGCCTGCTGGAGTTGCTGGTTTAGCGCATCGAGCTGCGATTTCAGCTGGGTTATGCTTTCGATCTGCTTGGCAATCGCCGTCTGGTCGATCACCGGGATACCCTGTGCGCCGGCGACATGGGCTGAGATGAGCAACGCTAACGCTGTTTGTCGAAACATTCTGCATCGAACCATCACACACTCCTTCTTTGCTGGAACATTTGTAACCATGCTTCGCCATCGTCTCGGAGTTCAGACCGGATCGCATCGGCGAGTTCGATATTGGCCGTTCGCCCCGACAGGATCGCGAGCTCCTCGTCGAAACCGTTGAGATTGAGTTCGGCGACAACACTGTTGTTTCCCTGTTTAACAATGAAGCGCCGGCTTTCAGCGGAGAGCTCGCGGGCAACCAACTCGAATTCGCGTTCGGTGAGCTTGAAGCCACCGACATAGTCATCTCGATTACCGCGGGAATTCGGCAGGAAAACCTGTGTTGGGCACTGCTCGATGATCGTATGCGCGATTGGTGAGTTAATGGCGTCGCGCGGGCTTTGCGTGGCAAACAGCATCAAGCCATTCTGCTTGCGGATGGTCTTGAGCTTGTTCTGGGCAAGGTCAAGAAAGCTCTCGTCCTGCAACGCCTTCCAGAACTCGTCGATGACGATGACGATCCGTCGGCCATCAATCAATTGTTCGACCCGATAGAAAAGATAAGCCATCAAGGGATTACGGATTTCCTCATTGTCGAGAAAATCGGTCATGTCGTAGCCAAGAAATTTGGCACCGATACCGATTTCATCGGCCTCGTTGTCGAAGACCCAACCAAGCGGCCCGCCTCTTTCCCACCGACGCAGGCGTGCGGCGATCCCTTCCGGATCGGTATTGTTGAGAAAGGTGCGCAAAGCGCCGATCGTGCGCTGCTCTTTCGGCAGATCGGCAAGACCATCGATCGCCAGCGCGATATCGCTGACATCGCTGACCGAAAAATCCCGCACGGTCGCACCGGCTAGCTTGGCGATAAATCGTGCCAGGAATATCTTGTTCGCCGGTGTCAGCTCGAAGGCTTTCAGCGGTGCACATCCGGTCGGCAGCCCGTTCTTCAACGGCAAATAGGTACCGCCGGCAGCCCGCACGAAGAGGTCGGCGCCACGATCCTTGTCGAAGAAGACCATGTGCGGGTCATGCTTTTCGAGTTGCGATAGCATGAAATTGAGAAGTACGGTCTTACCAGCACCCGACGGACCGCAGACGAAGGTGTTGCCGAGATCGCCATAGTGAAAATTGAAATAGAACGGCGAGCCCGACGCCGTCTTCAGCATGGCGACGGCCGGCCCCCATTCGTTGCCGTCCTTCCTGCCCATAGGATAGGAATGAAACGGAGAAAGTGCTGCAAAATTCCGCGAGGTGACCGCACCAGAACGGGCCCGATAGCGAAAATTACCAGGCAATTGTGCCCACCATGCAGCCTCGAGCCCCAGATCCTCGCGCGCCACGACAGCGCCGCCATTGGTCAGATGCGAGCGCGCCTTGGCGAGATTGTCAGCAAGGTCTTTGACAGATGAAGCGAATACCCCGAGGGTCAGGTGGTGCTCGCCGAGCACGAAACGGTTCGATTCGAGCTCGTCCATTGCCGCATCAAGCTCTTCAATCTGAGAGGCCGCCTTGTCGACCGCACTCACCATTTGGTTCTGCTTGCGACCCATGATGGTGCGGGCATCGGTTTTAGACCTGAATGTGAAGGACTGAGTGAGGATCAGTTCGAAAGGTGCCGTCAGAATGCCGTCCAGCATACCGCCGCGGGTTCTCGCAGGATATTCCTTGAAACCGAACATGCCTGCATAACGGCTTGTCCCTTCATCGCGGATCTCGACTGTCTCGCGCCCGAAGATCACACGATCGGAATAGATCGCCGAGGAGATCCTGCCTTCCGTCAACGGTATGGGTTCTCGGCGGCCGCCGATCAACTGATGCAGCACCTCGCTCGGTTCGGAAAACAGGATGCCGTTCTGATCGTAAAGCGACAGTACGCGCGGCGTGAAGCGTCGCAGTCCTGCCGTGACATCGGTTACCTTGTCCCGTAGATGCTTCAGACTGTCTTCATCGAGCTCGACTGCGGTTCGTTGGGCCTTGCGAAGCCGTGACAGCAGATTTGTGAGCCGTTCGGCCGGATCGCGTCCCGGATGCCAGAGCAGGGTGAGATAGAGATCGTTGCGAAACAAGTCTTCGCCCACCATCCGCGCCCGATACTTGTCATTCAACGTTGCCGAGAAGGAATTGGTGAACTCGCCGTCGGGATAGGTGTTGTCGCGGCGGCGGATGAGGTGGGTCCAGATTGCCAGGCGCTCATCCGCGATATTGCGGTAGAGCGTGTTGAGATCGCGCTGCAGGCTGTTCAGATCGATAGCATCGATTGTCTCGAACGATACGCCGTCTAAAGCGATCATCGCTAGCAATGCCCTGGAATCGAGTGCGATCACGGTTTCGTCCACGTGCCGGACATAGGGGATGAAGGTTTCCGGCTCGAGTTCACGGAATTTGAGGCGGGACACATTAGGCATGACCAAGGTCCCTTTCGTCATAGTGCCGCACCAGCCTCAACGGCGTCAGCGAAGCACCACTCCAATAGGCGCCGTTGCGCGAACGACCACGCGTTTCGATCCAGGCCAGCAGAATACGGAACATGTTGTGGTCATGCTTGACGAGCGAGCGGAAAATGAAATGAAAGACCACACCGGCAAGCCCATAGGCAATCGAGCCGGCAATTATGTAGAGGATCGTCGTCAGTATAATGTTGACGCCCATAGCCTCCATCGTCACCCCGGCGATCATCGCTGGCCGGGTGCAGGCCAAGAACAGGGTATCTTCCTCAGGCGAAGCCTTCTCCACCATGATCTCAGCCCCCGGAAATCGTGCTGACGATCTGTGAGGCGCCAAAGAGAATGCCGATACCAAGTACGACATAGGCGGCCTTGCGAAGATCGAGATAGCCGAACATCCAGGCGATACCGACGATGATGACGGCGATCGTTGCCAAGAGCTTGGCGACGTTGCCGGTGAGTAAGGTGACGATATTCTGCAGAACCGTCTCGATCCCTCCGGCGCTCTGCGCGAAGGCTGGCTCGATCATGGCGATCGAAAGGACAGTTGCCATCGCAACGGTGACGCCAACTGCACGAATATTGATCCTCGACATCATTCAGACTGCTCCGGTTGATCATTTTGGAAGACCAGCGCAGATGACTGCCGCGCCGCATGGAAGACATCCCAAGA
>NZ_JAUQTZ010000103.1:0-22139 GCF_059803845.1 Rhizobium sp. UFLA01-1127
GAGATAGGGAACTGCGTCAGCGGGCCGCCATGGCGGCCATTTCCCGGGCAATCACGCCGACCTCGGTGACTGCGGCTTCTGCTGCTGGGTAACCTTAAGACTTCACTGTTCAGGTATTGACCGCATTGCGTTACTTCACAGTGCTCTGCGCGGCAGAATAGTTTTCATTTCTTCTGGTATCATCAGCTGAAGACTCAGTGAGGTGCCGAATGATATGCGCTCAGCAGCTGTGCTCAAAACCGGATTGATTGCAGCAACGCAATCGTGCGATCGGGGAAAGGTCCGTGAAAGCTCTACGCATCCTTTCGAATTTATTTTACATTAGGAATGTGATAGCTCAGCTATAGTAGTCCTGCGAGAGTGATAATGGTAGAACTCAAATTTGATAAGCCACCTCTGGGAAACAGCGCTGACGACATTGCAAGTGAATGCCGCCGTCAATTGCAGCCTATCGTCCATGAAATCGTTCGGGCTGCGGTCGCGGACGGATGGGATCGAAAAGACGTGCTCTTGGCAATCGCGGACGTGGCATGGGATCTCTATGAAAAACACCGAGGCGATACCCAGCAGCCATAGTGGCTGGCGATCGGGTTTTCCATCTATGCGCGAATTGTGATTTTTATCGTGAGCAACTATGCGTTGAAGCGGTCGGGATGTGTTTGTCCGAACCGGAAGTGTTCTGACCCACCGGCCCACCCATATGGGCGTCTCCCCTTCCCAAGTCGGTAATTTATATTATTTAATTTTGGGCTATAAGCAGACTTGTGGCGGTTTCGAACCCCGCAGGGTTGGGAAGCTGAGATCTTGAACCAAGTTGGGATCTGGTCTGCTGCTTGCATTTACAGGATTTCGTTCGGGCGGGGCGGTAACGGATGGATTATGCGGTTAAGGCCCGGGAACGGGCCGATCGATATGTGTTCGACATAATTCCTGAGAATGCGGGCCAGAGAAAGGTCACCGCGCACGGAAGCGTCATCAATTCCGTGCGCAATCCGGGATCACAGACGTTCCTGGCCAAAGAGCATGCGATGGGGGTCGTACTGGCCCCCATGCGCGGCTTGCGGGCGTCTCTCGGCAGCGACCGGATCACCCAGTACGATGCGCCCCTTGGCTGTCTTGTCATCAATCCCGCCGGTGTGGACAGCAGTCTTGCCTGGTCCGAAACCAGGAAAAATCTTGTCATCGCCATTCCTCCCGACACTTTGTCAGAGCTGGCGCTTCAGGAGTTCGACCTCGGCAATGTAGAGCTCCGGCCGCCCGCTTTCGGTACCGTCGATCCGATAGCTCTCGGCATTGCGCAGAGGATTTCTGTCGAATTAACCGGGAAAGCAACTCCGAATGAACTCTTTCTGGATTCATTGGTTACGCAGTTCAGCACACATCTCCTCCATACTTATGCAAGCCATATGAAACAGCTTCCGTCGCCAAGGGGAGGGCTCTCCGCCAAAAGCGCCCGTCGCATTGAAGAATATCTCCGTGAACATTTTACGGAAAAGGTTCATGTCGCTGAACTGGCGGCTGTCGCCGGCATTTCGCCCAATCATTTCATCGTAAGGTTCGCCAAGACGTTCGGCATGCCGCCTCACCGCTACCTCATAAATCTACGGCTGGATTTTGCGGAAAAAATGCTTGTCGAGGGCGAAATCCCGATTGCGGAAATTGCCTACCTGACCGGATTTTCGGATCAAAGCCATCTGGCGACAACCATGAAGCGGTATCGCGGCAGGACGCCGACGGAGCTGCGGTTCGAGTGACGACCTGCCGCGCTTTGCGTGAGAATCCCGATCGGATCCGGACGGAGGGTAATCGCATATGAGCTGGATCGGCACAGGAAACTCCTTCTCCCCGCTGGGAGAAGGAGGACGCGGCAGCGATTTCAGTTCATAGGCGATTGCCCTGCATCCGACCGGGCCGGAATCGACATTCTCAAATTGGCGAGCGCGCTTCGGGCGGAAAAGGATCGTACCTGGCTCTTCATCTTCGCGCGCGCAGCAGGGGCAGGTTTCCGGTGGCCGGAAGATACCACGCGTATATATAAAACAGCCTTAGGTACGTGTGGCAAAGTGGTTACACCTGCAACCGGCTAAACAAAAAACCGTAATTTTCTAAAAAAAGTCCGGAATTTTCTAAAATACCGTAGCACTAAAATAAGGCCATGTAGCCGATGGTAACCATCCGGTGCTTCATGGACATTCAATTCCCTGAATTCGAAATCTTTGCTCCAAAAATCGAGGTGGCGTGGACTGCCTTGCAGCAACGGTACGCCAGCCGCCTGAGCGGCGCTGAAGTCGATTATCTATTTGCCTGTCTCGTCTTTGGTTTGACCTCTCCGGCCTATGGGGAAGGGGAGCCTTTGTTCCATTTCGATCTCTGCCGCGCCCTTGTGGCGATGAAGCTTCCGCCCGATCGCGCCGATGCTGCATTGCATGCCGTTCCGGAGCTGACGCAGCCATGGGTCGAAACTGTTCGCGAGCAGCTCGAAAGCCAAGCCGCCAAGATGGGGCGCGCGCTTCAGGAAATGCGGAATTTCAACGACGACACGGCCGCGGATGCGGGTCCAGGCGTGCTTGGTCGTCCAGGTAACAGCGAGGAGAAGGCAGCATGAAGGAATGCGTTGGGGAGCATTTGCAAGCGAAATCTCGTAGCGGACTTGCCGGGAGCTGGGTGCCGGAGAGAAATGATCGTCGCTCCGTGCGTCGCAGGCTGATGGCAGCACTTCGAGCAGCCCATCGCGTGTTGGGCATGAAGCGGCTTCGGCTGGGCTTGGGAGTGCCGACAGCCGGCGGCACTGCCGGAGTACTGCTTGCCGTCATCAGCGGTATGGCGCCGCAAACGGCCTTCGCGCAGCTTGCCATCGGCAACGGGACTGTGACCAACCTCGCAAATTGCACGACTCCCTCCGCGGGGGTGCAAAGCGTAGCTATCGGCTGTGCCAGTAGCGCCACCGGCTCCGCCTCGACCGCCATCGGCGATGGCGCCAAGGTGAATGGCGACGATGGTGTGGCAATAGGCACCGGTAACACCGCGACGGGCAACGCCTCGATCGCCATTGGTTATGCGATGGGTGTCAATGGCCTCAACGCCATAGGCATGGGCGTCTTCGCGAACGCGACCGGCGTCAACGCTCTTGCCGTGGGCGGGAACGCCCGGGCGCTGGCGGACGGGGCTTCGGCCTTTGGTGTCAACACCACTGCAAGCGGGGCGAACGGCGTCGCTCTCGGCTCATCGGCCACCTCTTCGGGTGGTGCCTCGATAGCAGTTGGAGTGTCCTCCAACGCTTCATCTTCAAACGGTGCTGCCGTGGCCATGGGGGTCGGTGCTAAGGCAAACGCCGGAACGGGCGGCGGTTCTCCGGTTGCCATTGGTACGAATGCCAATGCAAGCGGCACCGCTCCTTCCGGCTTCACGTTCGAGGCTGTTGCGTTGGGCTCCGCTTCGACGGCCACGGGGTCATGGTCGACCGCCGTAGGTCCAACCTCATCTGCGACGGGAACCGGAGCGAGCGCCCTTGGCACGTCGGCCGCCGCCACTGCAAACCAGTCCACGGCGATCGGAAACGGAGCAGCCGCTTCCGCCCTGAGGGGCTCGGCCATGGGCTACCTTGCCAAGGCCTCGAACACGGACACCATCGCCCTCGGCACGAATGCCGCCGCCTCCGGTACTAACGCGCTTGCCATCGGTCCTACCACCGTAGCGTCGGGAGCTTTCGGGGTTGCCTTGGGCAACCAGGCACAGGCGCTCGCTGCCGGCGGAGGTGTAGCGATAGGTTCGGGCGCAATCGTTGCTGCCACCGCAACCTCCGGCGTCGCAGTCGGCAACAATGCGAATGCCGGTGGTGCTTCATCAGTTGCCACGGGTGCCGGCGCCAGTGCCAGCGGCGCCAATTCCATTGCCACCGGACCTACGGCGCTCGCCAGCGGCACAAATGCCTCATCCTACGGTTCTGGAACGAAGGCGACGGGCGATAATTCTCTCGCAGCCGGCGTCAGCGCCAACGCTGGCGGGGCCGGCAGTACCGCACTCGGTATCGGCACCGTAGCGAGCGGCGCCGACTCGGCGGCCATGGGCTTCCAGGCCAGTGCGACGGGAACGGACTCCACCTCGCTTGGCTCCGCCGCCAAGGCCACCGGTGCCCGTGCATTCGCGGGTGGCCGGACGGTCACAGCCTCAGGGGATGACGCCGTTGCCATTGGCACGACGGCTGTCGCGCAAGGGGCAGCCTCGACAGCGCTCGGAGCGGGTGCAGTCGCACTCGGCGTCAATGGGGTCGCCATGGGCACTTCCGCCGGCTCCCTCACCGACAATTCCGTCGCCATCGGCACGGGCGCAATAGCTGATGGCGGCGAGTCGGTCGCCATCGGTTCCGGCAACACCGCTTACGGCAATGGCGCGGTCGCAATCGGTGATCCGAGCTATGCGAGCGGCACGGGCGCCTTCACCGGCGGCGCCAACAACATCGCCAACAGTGACGGCACGGCAAGCGCCACCGCCGCCAACCAGGCGGCCGGCGCGGTCGCGATCGGTAACAACAACAAGGCGATCGGCCAGGGCTCGGTCGCGCTCGGCAACGGTTCCACCGCGGGTGCCTCCGGTTTCGTCGGCAACGTCGCATTGGGTAACGGCGCGACGGCGGCGGCAAGCTCCGGCGACGTGGCGCTCGGCTCGGGCTCGGTGACCGCGGTCGCGGTCGGAACCCCCAGCACGGTGATCGGCACCACGACCTACAACTTCGCCGGCACGACGCCGACCTCGACGGTGAGTGTGGGAGCGCCAGGCGCCGAGCGCACCATCACCAATGTCGCGGCGGGCCGTCTCAACAACGGTTCGACGGATGCCGTCAACGGTTCGCAGCTCTTTGCCACCAACCAGCAGGTGACGCAGAACACGACCGATATCAGCAACATCACCAACGGCGGCGGCATCAAGTATTTCCATGCCAACTCGGCGGCGGCGGACTCCTCGGCGACGGGCGCGGAATCGGTTGCGATCGGACCTCTCTCGACTGCGGCAGGAGCAAATGCCATCGCAGCCGGCAACAGCGCAACCGCTTCCGGCCTCGACGCGGCCGCGTTCGGCTACATCTCCAAGGCCACGGGTGATTACGGCACCGCCATCGGCCCCAATGCCAATGCAACAGCCACGTCCAGCACCGCGATCGGTCAGAACGCGTTCGCCACCGGCATTCAAGCCTCCGCTCTCGGCGCAGGCGCGAATGCCGGCGCTCAGAACGCCTTGGCATTGGGTGCTCTCTCCTCCGCCAACAACGCAGGCGCCGTGGCGCTCGGCTCGGGTTCCGTGACAGACGTCGCGGTCGGCACGGCAAGCACCGTGATCGGCGCTACCACCTACAATTTCGCCGGCACGACACCGGGCTCGACGGTCAGCGTCGGCGCCGTCGGTGCCGAACGTACCATTACCAATGTCGCGGCCGGCCGGATCAACGGCGGCTCGACCGACGCGATCAACGGTTCGCAGCTCTTCGCCACCAACCAGCAGGTGACGCAGAACACCACCGACATTACTACGATCAACGGCAACCTCACCAATCTCGGCAATACGATCAACAACATCGCCGGCGACACATCGACGGCCTATACCGACGCAAACGGCACGGGCATCCGATATGTCCGCACCAACGACAGCACGCTTGCCGTCAGCGATTCCTCCGCACAAGGTGTCGGCTCCACCGCTGTCGGCTATAACGCCACCTCGGTTGCCGACAATTCGCTCGCACTTGGCATGAACAGCCAGTCGACCATCGTCGGCGGCGTAGCGCTCGGTTCCGGATCGGTTTCCGATCGCGCTCTGGCGCCCACCAGCGGCCAGATCGCAGCCGGGCCAACGAACTTCATCCAGTATAATACGACGGACAAAACCCTCTTGGGCGCCGTCTCGGTCGGTTCTAGCACGTCCTATCGCCAGATCATCAACGTTGCGGACGGCACCAATGCGCAGGATGCCGTCACGGTTCGCCAGCTCCAGGGCGCCATCGCTTCGGTGGCGGCGACACCAGGCAAATACTTCCATGCCAATTCGGCGGCGGGCGACTCCCTCGCTGTCGGTGCCGAATCGGTTGCCGTCGGTCCGACAACCGTCGTCAATGGCGACAACGGCATCGGCATCGGCAATGGTGCGATCGTCGACCAAGTGGCTCCGGGCGGCACGGCTATCGGCCAGAATGCCCACGTCATGCTGGCCGATGGCGTTGCCCTTGGCACGAACTCGCTGGCTGCGGGCGTCCAATCGGTGGCGCTCGGTGCCGGCGCGCAGGCCAACAACGTCAACAGCGTTGCGCTGGGTGCTCAATCCGTAACGACCGTAGGCGCGCAGGCAGGCTATACCGGCTTCGCCCTTACAGGCCCGCAAACCTCCGTCGGCGAAGTGTCGATCGGCTCGGCGGGATCGGAGCGCAAGCTGACCAATCTCGCAGCAGGTTCGGCAAACACAGACGCCGTGAATGTCAGCCAGCTTAAGGGTCTCGGCACCAATATCACCAACCTGATCGGCGGCGGCACGACGGTAAACCCGGATGGGTCGATCACCGGCCCGACCTACAATATCCAGGGCAACAACTACAGCACGGTCTATGACGCCTTCGGTGCGGTCAATAACTCATTGACCAACATCACCAATGGCGGCGGTATCAAGTACTTCCATGCCAACTCGACGCTGGCGGATTCCATCGCAGGCGGCACCGACAGCGTCGCGATCGGTCCGCAGAGTGTCGCAAGCGGCGTGAGCAGTCTGGCAGCAGGACTTGGATCTACGGCGACAGGGCAGGGCGCGGTTGCCCTCGGCCAGGGCGCGCAGGCCAACAATGCAAATGATGTGGCCTTGGGCTCCGGTTCCACAACACAGGCGGCCGTCGCTACCACCGGCACCGACATCCAGGGTCAGCATTACAACTTTGCCGGAGCCGCGCCAGTCGGCACCGTCAGTGTGGGCGCCGCAGGGGCCGAAAGAACCATCACGAACGTCGCAGCCGGCCGCATTTCTGCCGACAGCACCGACGCCATCAACGGATCGCAGCTTTATGCGACCAATCAGGCGATCGACAGCCTGCAGACGGGTGTCGGAACGATCACCAAGAACGCTGTCACCTACGACCTCAATCCAGACGGGAGCAAGAAGAACAGCATCACGCTGCAGGGTGGTGACGTGAACGCACCGGTGGTCATTTCCAACGTCGGCAAGGGTGTCGCCCCGACGGATGCCGTGAATGTCGCCCAATTGGGCGACAGCATCACGCAGGTCAAATCCTATGCGGACACGGCCGCCGCCAATACGCTGGCTTCCGCCAACAACTATACGGACCAGAAGTTCGGGCAATTGAACCGAGAGCTCGGAGACGTACGGTCGGAAGCGAGACAGGCGGCCGCAATCGGGCTTGCCGCCGCATCGCTTCGCTATGACGATCGTCCGGGCAAGCTGAGCGTAGCCGTCGGCGGTGGCGTCTGGCGGGGCGAGGGCGCCTTGGCCTTCGGTGCGGGCTATACCAGCGAAGACGGACGAATTCGCGGAAACTTGTCGGGCACGGCAGCAGGCGGGCAAGTGGGCGTCGGCGCCGGTCTCAGCTTCACTCTGAATTGAGCCTGCCATGTTCAAAGGCGCACTTTTCGGCGTCCCCGCTTTCGTGATGTGCATGCTCCTGTCCGGCTCGATTGCAGCCGGACAGGAGATGGTTCTTGCCAACTATCGTATCAGGCCTTCCGAGGTGGTGGTTCCTCCGGAGCTGAAGCCTGGCGAGTATCAGCGGACCATTCGTCCGTTCGAAAACTGGACGCTGATCTGCGACGAAAACCTGAAGATTCGCCAGCGGGTCTGCAACGTTACCCAGATCATCGAGAACGAGGCGGGACAGGTCGCATTCAGCTGGTCGCTCGCAGCGACTAAAAAAGGCGATCCCTACATGATCTTGCGTGCAGCCCCGGTCGCCAAGAGCGACGGCGGTATCCTGCTGCAATTCGAGGGCCGCAAGGAGCCGGTACAGGTCCGCTTCAACGGCTGCAACAATACGGTTTGCGTCGGCATGCTGCCGGTCGGGCCTTTGATGCGCGAGCAGATTTCCAAAAGTACGGCACCAACGGTTTCCTATCCGACCACGGACGGGAAGATCGTCAGCCTGACCGCAAACCTCAAGGGCCTTTCCACAGCCGTTAAGGCCATAAAGTGACGGACGGATTTCAATGACCCAGCAATCGATTCACGATCGCATCATGTTGCGAAACACCAAAGACGCCGCAATTCAGAACTTCGCCGGCGAACAAGCCAAGCCGGGGCGAAGCTGGCGAAAGACCATCGCCCTTTCGGTGCTGGCCATTGCAATCGCCGGCGCCGGCGGCTACGCCGCCTTCCGATATGATGTGCTGGGGAACCTTTTGTCACAGCCGGCGGTTGCGGCGGCCAACGACGCCAATCAAACGCTGCCCGATACGCCGTTTCTGCAGCACGCCAAGCAGGCCGGGCTGCACTCCTGTTCGACCGTTTTCCCGGTTCTCGGACAGCTGCTGACCAACGGCACGCAGTATAACGTTCAGTCGGTGTGGAACAACGAGGCGGCCGACAAGCATGCCGTACAGGCACTTGTCGGAATGAACTATGCGACACAGGGCTACAGCGGTCCAGCCGCCGGCATTGTATTTGCCGCACCCGTCGCATCCGGCTGCGAGGGCTCGATGGTTCGGGTGGCGCCGTTCACGGCCTCCTGTCCGGAAATTTCGGCCAAGTTTCCGAACGGCAGCAAGCTCGTCAACAATCTCGGCCAGGTCGGCGTCTACCAGCTCGGCAACGATGGCGGTGACGCGATGCTTTTGCCGACCGGAAGCGGCTGCGTCGTCATTTCCGTGGCTTCGGCGGCAGGAAAACAAGGGGGCTTAAAATGAGATCGAGATCTGCCATAGCGGCGATCGGCATGCTGTTCGTCACCGCCGGTCATCTGGGAGCCGCCGATCTTTTTACGGCCGAGCAGGCGCCGGTTCCTCCGCCGGAGGAACGTGGCATATGGGCAGCCATCGCCTATTCCGCGCCCGATGAAAAATACGGCTTCTTCTGGGGTGCCGACAAGCGCCAGGAAGCCATGGACATCGCGCTCAAGCATTGCGAGCGGGACAAGGGTAAGAGTTGCGTCGTGGTCAGCATATTCCGCAATCACCGGCATTGGGATGACGACGACAAGACCGGCTTTCCCTACAATCATTGCGGCGCCCTCGCCATCGGCAAGGAAAAACGCGAACGGGCGACGCCATGGAGCGCAAATTCGGCACCGACGCGCCGCGAAGCGGAAGATCTTGCGCTCAAGGCATGCGAGCGCTCGGGCTCTCGCTGCGCTGTCCGGGAATGGGTATGCACGTGATCTATCCCGGCGCTGAAAGCCGTGGTACGGAAATTCGTGCCGATGGTGGCCATGACCGACCCTAATTCGTCGCCTTGGTTCTTGAGGGAACCGAGGCGGAATATTGCATTTCTAATTGAAAGATCTCGTCCCTTGTCAAACCCGGCATTCACATTATCTCGGACAATCGACCGCATATCTTTTGCAGCGCGTGTCTTTGTCTGTGCGGGCTTCGCTCTGACGTTTCCACCCGCAGCCTTTGCGCAATCGGCTTTGCCGAACGGTGCGTCGAGCCTGCAGGAGACCTATCAGGACTGGCGTATCGTGTGCAGTCAGCGCGACAAGGTGCCGGCATGTTCGATTTCGCAGGATCAGACCCAGCAGAACGGCCAGAGGCTGCTTGCCGTCGAAATGCAGATCCGTCCCGACGGCAGTGCGCTCGCAACACTATTGCTGCCTTTCGGAATCGTCCTCGACTCGGGCGTGACGCCGAATATCGATGATCAGCCGCCTATGAAGCCGATCCGTTTTCGCACCTGTTTGCCGAACGGCTGCATTGCCTTGCTTCCGCTCGACGCCGCGACACTTAGCAAAGTGCGCACCGGCTCGCGCTTGAACCTCAAGGTCGTTGCCGACGGCGGCAACGCTCTCGCTTTTCAGGTATCCCTGCAAGGCTTTTCCGCCGCTGCCGACCGCGTTGCCGCATTGGGCGTCAAATAGGAAAACGCGTCTTCAGAGCCGCGCTTATCAAAGTCGCTCAACTGCAGCGCTCCAGCGAGCGCAACCCGCGATCTTTTGAATCCGTGTGAGCGGTGCTGGTCGGATGCGACGGTAACGCATCTCCACAGCATCCGGCAGCTCTGATTGCCCGGTCAGACGGCTACCAGATGACCGGGAGAAATGGCCCGATATTCGCGTGGCGCGGTGAGGTAATCGACGGGCCGGATCGGGCTCTTCAATTCCTCGCTGGCATTCGCGCCCTTCTCGCGCCGGCGATCGGGGTCAGGCACCGGAACGGCTGCCATCAGCTTCTTCGTATAGTCGTGCTGCGGATTGCCGAAGACGGCTGCGCGCGGGCCGATCTCGACGATTTCGCCGAGATACATGACTGCGACGCGATGGCTGACACGCTCGACCACGGCCATGTCGTGGGAGATGAAGAGGAAGGAAAGGTTCAGGCTCTGCTGCAGGTCGAGCATCAGGTTGATGACCTGTGCCTTGATCGATACGTCGAGCGCGGACACGCTTTCGTCGGCGACGATTACCTTCGGCTGCAAGGCCAGCGCGCGGGCGATGCAGATACGCTGGCGCTGGCCGCCGGAGAATTCGTGCGGGTAGCGGCCGGCCATGTCGGGTGTCAGCCCCACCTTTCGCAGCATGTCGGCGACGATGTCCTTGGCCTCTCTTGCTGTTCCTAGCTTGTGTTCGAGATAGGGCTCGGCGATCGCCTGGCCGACGGTCATGCGCGGGTTGAGCGAAGCGAAGGGGTCCTGGAAGATCATCTGCACCGATTTGCGCATCTCGCGCATGTCACGCCTGTCAAGCGAGAGCACGTCGCGACCGCCGACGATGACGGAGCCGGATTGCGGCTCGATCAGCCGCATGATGGCGCGCCCCGTCGTCGATTTGCCGCAACCGGATTCGCCGACAAGCGATAATGTTTCGCCGGCAAAGAGATCGAACGAGACGTTTTCGACCGCATGCACGCGGCCCCTGAGCTTTCCGAAAAGGCCCGAATGGATGTCGAAGCGCTTGGTGAGGTTTTTTACCTGCAGAACCGGCTTTTCCTTTGCTACCGTATCAGGCACCTCGGCAGGCGTGTCGGACTCTCCCGTTGCCGCATTGACGACGGGAAAGCGCAGCGGTCGTTCATAGGATTGCATCGAGCCGAGTACCGGCACGGCCGACAGCAAGGCGCGGGTATAGGGATGCCGGCCGCGGTGGAAGATGTCAGCCGTAGCACCCGTCTCCACCTGCTCGCCGCGATACATGACGACGGTGCGATCGGCGATCTCCGCGACCACGCCCATGTCATGCGTGATGAACAGGACGGAAGTTCCTTCTTCGTCCTGCAGCATCTTGATGAGGTCGAGGATTTGGCCCTGGATCGTGACGTCGAGCGCCGTCGTCGGCTCGTCGGCGATCAGCAGCCTCGGCTTCGAAGCGAGCGCCATGGCGATCATGACGCGCTGGCGCATGCCGCCGGAAAAGCGGTGCGGATATTCGCCGAAGCGCGAAGCGGCCGAGGGAATGCGGACCTTTTCGAGCAGCCGGATCGTTTCGGCCTTGGCGTCTGCCGCCGACATATCCTTGTGGCAGAGCAAGGCTTCGGAAATCTGATCGCCGATGGTGAAGAGCGGATTGAGAGAAGTCATCGGCTCCTGGAAGATCATCGACACCTCGTTGCCGCGCACCTTGCGCATCTCATGCTCGGGGAGCGAAAGCAGGTTGCGGCCGCCGAGCATGATCCTGCCCTCAATGCGGCTCGAATCGCTCTGCAGCAGCCGCATGATCGACAGCGAGGTGACGCTCTTGCCCGAGCCGCTCTCGCCGACGATCGCCACCGTCTCGCCCGGCGCGACCGAGAAGGAAACATTGCGCACGACAGGCCTCCATGCGCCGTCCAACAGGAACGAGGTGGTGAGGTTCTCGACGGAGAGGATGGGTTCGACGGCCCCTGAGGCCTTTGGCTGCGACGCGCTCATGCTGGTTTCCTTCTTGCGATCCCTGCCACCACTCAGTCCGGCCAATTCAGCATGCCGTCGAAGCGATGCCTGCTGCGGTTTTCGATCGGCGTCGCGATGATCTCGTTGGAGGCGCGCGCCTTGTCGAGTTCTTCGACAAGCCGGGTCGCGACGATCGTCTCCTGGCCGGGATGCAGGTTGCATGGATCGAGATAGAAATAATGGTGTTCCACCTCATGGTCCCGGACGATCACAGGCGGGTTGCCGCGGGCAAGCGCTGCGGCAAGATCCCAGGCGCTGATATGGGCCTCGGGCGCCGAGATGATGACCCGCATGCGATCGAGCGGATTGTTGGTGGGGTCGGGCTCGATCAGGGCGGTGACGCCGGGGCGGCTGTCCAGAGTCCGCTTCCAGAGGTTCAGATAGCCCGTCTCGCGTTCGCGGATGCCGGCATGGTCGCGCTTTTCCCAGGCCTCCAGCGCCGCCATGACGCCATAGACGCTTTCCTTGCCGACCTTCATGCCGCGGCCGATGCCCATGTTCTGCAGGAAGGCGTTGCGCACCAGCTCCTTCTTGCCGGCGACGATACCGGAGGTCGGGCCGCCGAGGAACTTATGGCCTGAATAAAGCACGATGTCGGCACCCTGCGCCAGGAAGAGCTTGAGGTCGTATTCCGAAGCCGCATCGACGATGACAGGCACGCCCTTGGAGTGCGCAATCTCGATGAATTCCGTCAGATGCAGCAGGCCGTAATCGACCACATGATGGGATACGACATAGACGGCGGCTGCCGTCTTTTCGGTTATGGCGTTTTCCATATGGAAGCGGTGCGTCGAGGTCGCCTGACCGATCAGCACGACCTTGCCGCCGGCGAGGCGGATTGCCTGATCTACAGGAGCGCCGTAGCTCACCACATGACCCATCTGCACGATGACTTCGTTCTTGTCCGGGGTGACATCAGGCAGCTTCTCTATGGCAAGCAGGTTGTTGCCGGTGATGGCGCCGGCGACGGCGAGGCTGATGCCCGAGGAGCAGGATGCCGTCACGAAGCCCGCCTCTCCGCCGGTCAGCCGCGCGATGACGGCGCTGGCCTTGCGCTGGAGGTCGTTGATCTCAACGAATTGCGGCAGGATCGCCGTCATCGCCGCAATGGCTTCGGGCACGACGATCGATGCGCCGAGGCTCGTCATGGTGCCTGATACGTTGATGACAGGCCTCAGGCCGATCTTGCTGCGGATATCATCGGACATTCTATCTCTCCAAAGTGATGGCCGGCTGCCGATTGTCATCGACAGCTATGCCATAGTAATGTAATAGCTTCTCGAAACCCACGAGGAGCGTTGATTTGGACGCCAAAACCCTATCCACAGCACTCCCTGAAGGCACGGATTCTACCGGAGAAGCCGAAGCCAAAGGCGCGCGCCGTTCGCGCGTCAGCGGCATCGACCGCGCGCTGCAGGTGATCGACTATCTCTACGAAACCGGCGCGCCGGCTGGAGCCTACGCGATTGCCAAGGCGATCAAGGCGCCGCTTTCGACCGTCTATGTCATCATCGACGATCTGGTCGAAAAGAACATGCTTGGCCGCAATGCCGACGGTTCCGTCTGGCTGGGGGCGCGCCTTTACCACTATGGTCTTGCTTATGCCCGGTCGCTCGATTTCATGAGCGTCGCCACGCGCGAAATGCACGATCTTTGCCGGCAGGCGAGCGAGACGGTGCAAGTCTGCGGCCGCGACGGCGACAACATGCTGGTGCTGGCGATGGCGGACGGACCAAGCCATTTCCAGGTCGCTTCCCGTGTCGGAACGCGCGTGCCGCTCAACTGGACGGCCTCCGGCCGGCTTCTGGTCGGACATCTGCCGGAAGAGGAAAGGATCGAGCTTTTCAAGCGCTGTGCCCGCACTTCTCCGACCGGGCGGGCCGAGGTCGATGCCGGCGTGCTTTCCGCTGCCGCGGGGAAGGCCTTCGAGGAACGCCTTTCGGTCCAGGTGGCGGAGTCCGATTACGCGGTTGCCTGCATCGCCTCGCCGGTCGTCGATCGCGATGGGCAATGTGTCGCGACCATTTCGATCGTGCTGCCCGAACAGAAAGTCGTTTCCGACGGCCAACATTATGGCGAGCAGGTGCGAGCGGCTGCCGAGCGGATCGAAAAGCTGATGGGCTGGCGCAACCATTGAATTCGTCCTCCTTGGAGCAATTCCAGCAAAAGTGCGACGCGGCTTTGCGTCCGGAAGTGCGTAAAAACTAATCGTTGAGTGAGACGATCGCTTCGATTTCGACCGTGATGTTGCCAGGAAGCGAGCCGAAGCCGACGGCCGAACGGGCATGCTGGCCCGCTTCGCCGAAGACCTCGATGAAGAGGTCCGAGCAGCCGTTGATGACGCTTGGATGATCCTTGAAATGCGGCACGGCGTTGACCATGCCGAGCAGTTTCACCACCCGCTTCACCCTGGAAAGGTCGCCGAGCGCTTCGTGCATGACGGCAAGAAGGTTGATGCCTGTCAGCCGCGCGTGCTGATAGGCCCGGTCAACACCGACGTCACCGCCGACCTTGCCGGAGTGGAGATGGCCGTCCAGCTCTCGCGGCCCCTGGCCCGACAGATAGAGTACGTTGCCTTCGCGGACATGGGTCACGAAATTGGCGATCGGCGGCGGCGGCGGCGGCAGCTCGATCCCGAGCGCAGCCAGTCGCTGGTAGGGTGTTTGCGCTGTTGAAGCGGCCTGTGTTGGGGACGTGTTCACGTATGCTCCTGCTATGCGAGCCTGGTGTTTGATTAGCGCCACGAATAGCCATGGCTGTGGCGGACGAGCTTTCGGGCACGGGGGATATAGCGGCCGGCGGTGATCGCTTCCGCACCGATCACCGCGTAACGCGGCTCGAACAGCTTGCGCAGGCGCGAGACGTCGCCATTGGAATCGGTCGCCTCGAGATCCGCATCCACGAGGTCGAAAATGGTGAAATCAGCCCTTTCGCCGACCGACAGCCGGTTTTCCATCGAAAGCTTAATGACCGAGGCCGGCGCATGGGTGACGGCGTCCACCACCTTGTCGAACGGCATGCCGACCGAGAGCAGCTTGGACATGGTGGTTGCGAGATCCCAGACGGGGAAGTTCATCGAATGGCCGTGCAGGTCGGTCGAGATCGAATAGGGCAGCAGGCCGCGTCTGATCGCCGCTTCGGCGACCTTGAAGGAGAAGGATGCGCCTCCATGGCCGATGTCGAGCCGGATGCCCTCGCCGGCGCAGCGCTCAGCGAGATTGTAGAGATCCTCGTCCTCCATGATGCTCGAACCGGCCTTGCCGTTGAAGCAGTGGGTGACGACATCCCCCGGCCCGAGGATTTCGAGCACTTCGTCATAGAGCGCCGGCGGCTCGCCGACATGCACCATCATAGGCACCTTCAGGATCTTGGCGATCTTCTTGCCGAGTTTGACGGGCGTGACCCCCCAGGAGCCGGTGATCACATGGCTCGCGCGCACCTTGATGCCGACGATATGCTCGCTGTTCTCAGCGTAGCATTCGAGGATGCGGTCGAGGTCGATATCCTTGATATCGCGCAGTTCCGGAACGCGATTGCAGGCAATGAGACCGATCGAACCGAGATTGAGGAAGGCCTTGATGCGTTCCCTGGAGGGTTCGATGATATATTCGCGGAACCCGTGAAAATTGGCTTCGCCGGCCGAACCCGCATCGACCAGCGTCGTGACACCGCGCTCGGCGCCGCATTCGGACGGGCGGATCGAGATATCCGTGCCGCCATGCCAGATGTGGACGTGCAGGTCGATCCAGCCGGGAGAAATCCAGGCGCCCCTGCCGTCGATACGCTCGAAATCGCCGGGCGCGGCAAGCCGCGGGCCGACGGCGGCGATCCTGCCATCGGCGCCGATGAGGATATCGATGATGCCGGCGGCCGTGTCGCCGCCGAAGGCCATGGGTTTCACGTTGGTGAGGAGGAGCGGTCTGCCCGCTTTTTCACCGGTCATTTACAGGTCCTTTCGAAGTCTTGGATCGAGCATGTCCCGCAGGCCGTCGCCGACCATCTGCAGCGAGAGCACGGAGAGGATGATGGCAAAGCCCGGGAAATAGGTCATCCAGTCGGCCTGGCCGATATATTGGCGGCCGGCGGCGATCATGGTTCCCCAGGTCGGAATTTCCGGGCTGACGCCAAGGCCGAGGAATGAGAGCCCGGCTTCGGCGAGCATGGCGCTGGCAAACAGGAAGGAGCCTTGCACCAGGATCGGCGACAGCAGGTTTCTAAGCACATGCCGCGTCATGATGTGGAATGTCGATATGCCGAGAGCCTTGGCCGCCTCCACGTAAGGGAGTTCGCGGATGACAAGCGTCGAGGCGCGGACGATGCGGGCCAGCCGCGGCGAATAGACGATCGACAACGCGACGATGACGGTCGTCAGCGACGGGCCGAGGGCTGCGACAAGCGCGATGGCAAGCAGGATATCCGGAAACGCCATCATGGCATCGATCAGGCGAGCGATCGGCGTGTCGAGCCTGTGGAAGAAGCCGGCGAGCAGGCCGAGAGTGACGCCGATCGCCGCAGACAGCGTCACGACGGCCGCGCCGACGAGCAGCGACAGCCGGCCTGCATAGATGGTGCGGGAAAAGACATCGCGGCCAAACTCGTCGGTGCCGAACCAGTAGATCCAGCTCGGCGGCTTCAGTCGATTGACGATTGAGAGCTTCGACGGTGAATAGGGCGCAATCCATGGCGCCAGGATGGCAAGCAGGGCGAAGGCGATCAGCACGGTGACGCCGATGGCGACGGTCTTGCGCTTCAGAAGCCGGCGAAGGAACTTGCTTCGCTCGCTTTGTATCTGCTTGGGTGTATCGGTTGCGATATCGGCCATCAGTAGCGTACCCTCGGATCAACCAGCAGGTAGAGCATGTCGATCGCAAAATTGATCAGGACGTAGAGGCCCGCAATGACGAGCAGGGCTCCCTGGATCACCGGATAGTCGCGGCGCAGCACCGCGGAGACGACGAGGCTTCCGACACCCGGTAGGCCAAAGACAGTCTCGGTCACGACCGCGCCGGAAATCAGGACAGCGGCGGTCAGTCCGAGAACGGTGAGAATCGGAATGAGAGCGTTCTTCAGCGCATGTTTGAGGACCACGCGGCGCTCGATGAGCCCCTTTGCGCGGGCGGTGCGGATATAGTCGTCCCCGAGCACGTCGAGCATCGATGCACGGGTGAAGCGCAGGATCAGTGCGGAGGAGACGAGACCGAGTGCTACGGCCGGCAGCGTCAGATGATACATGCGATCCACGAAGCTTGCGCCCGGCCCGCCATAGCCGGAAACCGGGAACATCCCCAGGCGCACGGCGAAGAACTGCATCAGGATCAGGCCGAGCCAGAAGCTCGGAATGCTTGCCGCCAGCATGCCGATCGCCATGGAAGCCTGATCGACGAACGATCCACGCCGATAGGCGGCATAGATGCCGATCGGCAGCGCGATGACGCCTGCGATCAGAAGCGAAAACAGCGTCAGGAAAAAGGTCGGCTCGGCGCGTTCGAGAAGGGCGGAGGAAACCGGAATGTTGAGGAAGATCGACTGGCCAAGATCGCCCTTGAGCAGTTGGCCGACATAAAACAGATATTGGATGAAGATGGATTGGTCGAGGCCAAGCCGGGTACGGAGTTCGGCAATATCCTGCGCGGTCGCATCCGGGCCGAGCATGACAGCCGCCGGATCGCCAGGCGTCACGCGCACGATCACGAAGACGATCGTGACGACGAGAAACATCACGACGATCATGCCTGCAAGGCGTTGAAGGATGTAGCGTATCATCGGGTCGGTTCCCAGAGTGGTTCCGCTTTTCTTCGAATAGCGGAACCACTTTGTTTCTTTGTTCTCTCGCAATTCCGAACGGAAAACCGCTGCGCACTTTTCCTGGAATTGCCCTAGGTCCGCAAACGGACAGGATCGGGAACGGGCGCCGGCCGTAACCGGCGCCCGAATGCCTTGGGAGGCTTATTTCTTGATCGATGCGTTCCAGAAGTAGGGCCATGGCGCCGGATTGACGCCCTGAAGCTTGGTGGAGATCGCCGCAACGGCGTTGAAGTCGCCAATCTTCATCATAGGAGCTTCGTCATAGATGGTCTTTTGAACATTCGCCCAAAGCTCGATACGCTTCTTGGGATCGACTTCTGTGTTGAAGGCGTCGATCGCAGCCTTGCTCGTCGGCGTGGTCCACCAGCCGGGCGAGCTTGGCGACAGCGTGCCGATCAGCGCCGGTTCCGGCAGGAAGGGGCTGTGGCTGATATAGATGTCCCACAGCGCCTTGTCGGCGCGGCGCTGAGTGAGCGTTGCCCAGTCGACCACCTGAAGGTCGACCGTAAAGCCTGCCTGTTTCAGATATTCGGCCGCGACCTGCGCCATCTTGTAATGGAATTCGTATTGGCGGCTGGTCAGGATGCGGATCGGTTCGCCCTTGTAGCCTGCGGCCTTGGCGGCGGCTGCAGCACCTTCCGGATCGGCGAGGTTATAGTTGCCTTTGACGCCGGCATCGGTGCTCCAGGTATAGGGGGCAGGGTACATGTTGCCGTCGACTGTATAGAAATTCGTGCTGCCGAAGGCGGCCGCCAGCATGTCCTCCATGCTGAGCGCCTGACGGATCGCCTTGCGGATCGCGACATTCTTCGCGATGCCATCGGCGGTATTGAAGACGAAGACCGGATAGCCGAACGGCTTCAGCAGCAGCGGCTGCGTCGCCGAGGATGATTTCAGCTTGTCGTAGGATTCGACCGGAAGACTGTCGATATAGTCGTATTGGCCGGAAATGGCCGCTTCGACGCGGGTATTGGCGTCGGGCACCGGAACGAAGCGGATCTCATCCAAATATTGATGCCGGGCGCCGCCGTAACCGTTGCTTTCGCCATCGCGCGGCTTGTAGCCCTCGAAACGCACCAGCTGGATATATTGGTCGGGCTTGCGTTCCTTCAGCATATAGGGACCGGTGCCGATGAAGTCGGTCATCGTGTCCGCCTGCTTGCTGGCCGGAATGATGATGGCGGCTGAGTTGTTGAAGGCAAGCAGCGAGGTCAAGGGAGCATAGGGCTGCTTCAGCTTGATGATGACCGTCGCCGGATCGTGGGCGGTGATCGCTTCGATAAAGCCACCGGCCTGCTTGCCGCGCGAGGCAAGCTTAATCCAGCGGTTGAGCGAGGCGACCACGTCGTTGGAGGTCATGACGCTGCCGTCGTGGAACTTGATGCCGGTCCTGAGCTTGATCGTATAGGTTTTGCCGTCGGCACTAATCTCGGGCAGCCTTTCGGCCAGCAGCGGCGTGACGTTCCAATTCTTATCGAAAGTGTAGAGCGTTTCGAAGATGTGCTGCGTGACGATGCCGACGAGATCGGCGGTAGAGGTCATAGGATCGAGCGTCGGCGGCTCGCCGATCGTTGCAACGTTGATGACGCCTCCTTTTTCCTGGGCCATCAGCAACGAAGGGGTTGCAATCAAGGCAGCCGCAATCAGCAAGCCGGTGCTTAGCTTCATCGAAATTCTCCCGTTTATGTTCCACAATTATGTTATATGCAATTTTATAACAGAATACAGGACGGATGCGGACTGTCAATGGTCTCGCCGGGGCTGGAGAAAAGCTCGTGCCATCAAGAGGGCGCAGGCTGATGGAATTTTGAGAAACGGCAGGCCTGCAATCCGGCTTGCTTTGGGGCGGGCAAAGCGTTCAAGCTCGCCCGATGATTTTGCGCACTTCCCGCCCGAAGCCGAGAAGATGATGTAGGACAATTTGCTCCGCAGTATCGGCGCAAGACCACATCAGCCGGGACGGATCGAACGGATGTTCGCCGCTTGCCAATCGGCCGGTCTGCAAAGAGGTTTTCGAGACAAGAATCCGGCTTCCGATCAGACTAAGGTCCAATGTTCAAAGCATTTCTTTTGGATTATTTGGACATTGCCCTGGTCGTTGACACCATTGCCACCCGTGTGTCTGCGACACGCCCTGTCACCATGTTAACCCATGGTGACAGGGCAAAATTCGAAGTGGTCAGAGGTTTGCCCTGCGGGGTTCAGCCTTCATTGCCGCGTTGAGGGCCATGACCGCATCTGCATCCTCGAGGCTCGGCTCCGGTCGGCCAAAGAAATAGCCCTGGACCTCGCTGCACCCTTCATTCACAACGCATTCGAGATGCGCTTCCGTTTCGACGCCTTCTGCGACGGTCGTGACGCCCAACCGCTTGCCCAGATCGGCGATAGCCCGGACAACTGCAGCGGATTCCGGTCGTTTCACGGCATCTCTTACGAACGAGCCATCGATTTTGATCTTGTCGAACGGGAAGGCGCGCAGGTGGGTCAGGGACGAATATCCGGTTCCAAAATCGTCCAGCGCAACCCTTACCCCCAGGTCACGTATCCGCCGCAGATCACCGATGCCCCGGTGTTCATCGTCGAACATCGCGGTCTCCGTCACCTCGATTTCAAGCCGGTCAGGCGATAGGCCGGAGGAGGCGAGTGCGGACAGCACGGTGGAGGCGATCGTGTCCTTGCCGAGCTGTGCCGCCGATACGTTGACAGCCACGCGCGCTCCATCCTCCCATCGGACGGCATCCCGGCATGCGGTGTTCAGGACGAATTCGCCGAGCTGCTCGATCAGCGCGCTCTGCTCGGCGATGGGAATGAATTCCGCCGGCGAAATCCAGCCCCTTTGAGGATGATGCCAGCGTATCAGTGCTTCGCGTGCGGTTATCCTCTTGCTGCGGATATCGACGATTGGCTGATAGAAGACGAACAATCCCTGGTTTTCCCGTAAGGATGCGCGCAGCTTCGTTTGAAGCAGTACGCTTTCCTGGATGCGATTTTCCATCTCGTCGGAAAATACCTTGAATGCTCCCTTGCCGCCGGCCTTCGCCGCGTAAAGGGCAATGTCGGCGCGCGCCAGCAAAGCTTCGCCGGTCTTGCCGTGCATTGGCGCATGCACAATGCCGACCGATGCGCCGATCTGAACCTGGCTCGTCTGATCAAGGTCGAATGGTACGGAGAGCGCTTCTATGACCCGGCCGGCAAGCTGCGTCACACTTAAGGGGTCGGCGAAAGGAACAAGCACGGCGAATTCATCGCCGCCGAGGCGTCCGATCGTCATCGCCTGTGACGTGCAAACTGCCCGCAGCCGGTCAGCGACCGCCTTCAGCAAGGCGTCGCCGACACGATGACCTTTGGTATCATTCACCAGTTTGAAGCCGTCGAGGTCAATGAACAGCAGCGAGGGGTGATCTTCCGTCTTGATGAGACTCGCGTCCAATTCTGCATTGAACGTGGTGCGGTTTGCGAGCCCGGTAAGCGTGTCGTGGTGCGCGAGTTGCCGTATGCGTCGCTCGGCCTCCACTTCCTTCGTAACGATCGCCCAGGTGAGCATCGGTCCCAAAAAGCTCCCGTCGTCGGCCGTTACCGCAGAGATCTTGAGATCCAGCACTTCCGGACCGAGATTGATCCGGGCATTGTGCGGCAAATTTGCCGGATCTGCGAGAATGCGGCGTTGGTGCTGCGGGCTCCGATGGAAAACGTCGATCGACGTGCCAAGCAGCTTGTCCGCCTTGATCGGCAGCAGGTGTTCGATCTTGCGCATGAGCTGCTTGGAGGTTTCATTGGCGTAGTTGATGATCAGTGTTTCGGGTTCAACCGTCATCACGGCGACAGGCATGTCGTCGATCATCCGCAGCAAACGGCTTTGTGCCTCTTCCCGCCGGCGCGCCTCTGTTTGAGCATTCACCATGCGCGCGAAGTCGCGGTAATTGATGTTGAGGATCACCAGCATGCCGGCGGATACCAATGCTATGTTCATCGCCGTTGCCACGAAAGTCGGTTGCCCGGTTGCGCAGAAAATAACGATGAAGGCCCCATTGACGATGGCCGTCACAGTGATGGCCGCGGAACGCAGATGCATGAGGCAAAAGATGCAGGCAATCACCGTGATGGCCATGTAAAAGGCCAGGTGTGAACGCGTATATGCGTCGCCATAGGGAAAGAGCAGGAACGACCAGACGGTAAAGACGAACGCAATTGCGAAAGAAAGACGATTGGTACGCCTCAGGGCGTGAAGTGCCGTCTCCGGATCGATGCGACGCGATCGCCGCCAATGGAACACACGC
>NZ_JAUQTZ010000104.1:0-21907 GCF_059803845.1 Rhizobium sp. UFLA01-1127
GGTGCGCATCAGCGCGAGCGAGGTCATCGGCACCGAAGTTCTGCCGCCGATCCTTGCCGGATTGCAGGCAAGATATCCCGATCTGATCGTGGAGCTTTCGGCCTCCGATACGGTGGAAGACCTGCTGCAGCGCGAGGCCGATATCGCCGTGCGTATGGTCGCGCCAGCGCAAGAAGCACTGCTCGCCCGACATATCGGCATCATCTCTCTCGGCCTCTTCGCCCACCGCACCTATATCGAACGGCACGGCAAGCCCGAAACTCTCGAGGAATTGCGCGGGCACAAGCTCATCGGCTTCGATCGCCAGACCGCCTATATCCGCATGATGCTGAAGCGTTATCCGATGCTCGAAGGCATCTCCTTCAACTTTCGTTCCGATCACAGCATCGCTCTGCATAACGCCCTGCGCGCCGGCATCGGCATCAGCTTTTATCAAATCCCCTTGGCGAGCCGAGATCCGAACCTCGCGCAACTGTTGCCCGAGATAGAGGTAGAGATCGACACCTGGATCGTCATGCATGAAAACCTGAAGACTTCACCACGCTGCCGTGTGACATTCGATGCCCTCGTCACGGGTCTGCTTGATTACATCAAAGGAAACAACGCGGAGAGTGGATCTTGACCATGGGAACAGTGGTGGAACTGGTGCCGGCTCCGCAGATCTCTCCGAAGCGACGCAAGGCCAAGCCACCGGAGCCGGCCTATCGCTGCCCCCCGACAACCAGACGCACGAGCGCCGAAGATCTTTCGCGATTATCTTCGGAGGCACCCGGCAAAGGCGGCAGCCTATGCCCCGCTGAAACCGGGACTGGCTGAGCCTCATCGGCATGATGCGATCGCTACACCGCCGAAAAACGTCACTTCGTTGATGCGATCACAGAAAAGGCGTCAGACAAGCAGAAAGGCTAAGCGCCCGGGGCAGTATCGACCGGCGGGAAATGCACCTGGCCATCGATGACCTCCGTTTCCGGCCGGTCGCCGCCATCGGCGTATTCCTCATGCCACTTGCCGCTCTCGTCCTGCCAGCTGATTTCGGCAGAGTCGCCCCCGACCTGCTGCTCGGCCGCCACGATTCTGGCTGCTTCCACCGCCTCGGAATGTGTCGGAAACGCTTCCGAATAAACGTCACGGAAACGATAAGCCCATCCACCATCATGCGGTACGATTTCGTAAACGACCTTGACCATTCAAACCTCCTTCTCATCTGCCAAGACCTTCGGATCCGGACGCTACCGGCAGGATCGCGTGCATATGAGACGGGTTTCGAGTATGCCGCGACGTTGTGGGTTGGGCAGACACCTATTTGCGCAGTATTTCATTAAACGCCGCGGACTGCAAATCGCCCTCTTACACGGCAAGCTTGATGTGCCAAATCGTTGATTTAGAGTGCAACCGTAAATCGGCGCAAAGGTAGGACAGTGAGTACAGCAAATTGGTTCAGGCAGGAGAAGGCCCTGTTCGCGGCGTTGGCGATTGCCGTCGTTGCCTATCTTGGCGAGCATTCCGTGCTCGAAATGGGACAAAAGGCGTCATTGGTCGCCGCAGCGGCATTGATCGCCACGATCGTGCTCACATCCATGCGTGTTGCGCATCACGCCGAAACCCTCGCCGTCAAGGTCGGAGATCCCTATGGCACGATGATCCTGACCTTGTCGGCCGTCGCCGTAGAAGTCATCATCCTCGCCATGATGATGAGCGGGGAAACTTCGCCGACGCTGGTGCGCGATACCATCTACGCTGCCGTCATGCTCGATATTAACGGCATCCTCGGCCTTGCCGCCCTTCTCGGCGGGCTGAAACATGGCGAGCAGCCCTACAATGACGATTCCAGCCGAACCTACGGCGTGATGATCCTGACGGCCATGGGCATTTCGATGATCGTGCCGGAATTCATTCCCGGTGCGAAATGGCATTATTATTCCGCCTTCACCATCGTCGCCATGATCGCGCTCTACGCGCTGTTCCTGCGCATGCAGGTGGGCAGACACAGCTATTTCTTCAGCTACAGCTATCCGCGCACCGAAAAGAAGCCTGCGGCGAAAGAAGAACATCACGAGAAAGAGTCCACGACAGCCTCCATCGGCACCATTCTGATCGGCGTCGTGCTGATCGGCGCGCTCGCCGAGTTCATGTCGACCTTCATGGATACGGGCCTCAGGGACACAGGAGCGCCGCCCGCCATTGCCGCAGTCGTCGTTGCCGCCATCTCGGCCGCACCGGAAATTCTGACCGCTCTGCGCGCGGCACTCAGAAACCGCATGCAGGCGACGGTCAACATCGCCCTGGGTGCGTCTCTTTCGACCGTCATCCTGACGGTGCCTGTCATGGAGGCGATCGCGCTCTACACAGGGCAGCCCTTCATCATGGCGATGTCGCCGGCGCAGACGGTCATGGTGATGATCACGTTGATCGTCGCCGCCATCAACCTCAACGACGGTGAAACCAACGCCATCGAGGGCATGACCCACTTCATCCTTTTCGCCGCCTTCATCATGCTGACCACGCTCGGTCTTTGAGTCTGATTCCAAAGACTTGCGCCGGCCGGCGGATTCAAATTGCGAAGCGCTTGAATCGGTTGATGAAGCCGACTCGGCCGCGCGAATATGAAAAGCCCGCCATCTCTGGCAGGCTCTTCATTTAAGTTGTCGTCGGCAGTTTACTTGCAGGCAGCGCAGAAGCGCTGGATACGGCGGCAAGCTTCTTCGAGCAGCTCTTCCGAGGTCGCATAGGAGATGCGGAAGTTGGGGCCGAGGCCGAAAGCCGATCCGTGCACGACGGCAACGCCTTCCGATTCCAGCAGCTCGGAGACGAAATCCTCGTCCGTCTCGATGACCTTGCCGCTCGGAGCCGTCTTGCCGATCAGGCCGGCGCAGGACGGATAGACGTAGAAAGCGCCTTCCGGAACCGGGCAGGAAATGCCCTTTGCCTGGTTCAGCATCGAGACAACGAGATCGCGGCGGCCTTCGAAGATCTTCTTGTTGCGCGGAATGAAGTCCTGCGGACCGTTCAGCGCCTCGACGGCAGCCCACTGGGCGATCGAGGTCGCACCCGAGGTCTGCTGGCCCTGGATCATGTCCATGGCCTTGATCAGCTGCAGCGGACCGGCGGCATAGCCGATACGCCAGCCGGTCATCGCATAGGCCTTCGACACGCCGTTCATCGTCAGCGTGCGGTCATAGAGGCTCGGCTCGACCTCGACCGGGGTGGCGAACTTGAACTCGCCGTAGGTCAGGTGCTCGTACATGTCGTCCGTCAGGATCCAGACATGCGGATGCCTGACCAGCACGTCCGTCAGCGCCTTCAGCTCGGCATGCGAATAGGCGGCGCCCGACGGGTTGGACGGTGAGTTGAACATGAACCACTTGGTCTTCGGCGTGATCGCCTTTTCAAGATCGGCAGGCTGAAGCTTGAAGTTGTTGGCCTGCGTCGTCGCGACGAAAACCGGCGTGCCGCCGCACAGCGACACCATTTCCGGGTAGGAAACCCAGTAAGGCGTGGGGATGATGACTTCGTCGCCGGGATTCAGCGTCGCCATGAAGGCATTGAACAGGATCTGCTTGCCGCCGGTGCCGACGATCGTCTGCTCCCAGCTATAGTCGAGATTGTTCTCGCGCTTGAACTTGGCGGCGATCGCCTTGCGCAGTTCCGGAATGCCGGAAACCGGCGTGTACTTCGTCTCGCCGCGATTGATCGCGTCGATGGCGGCCGTCTTGATATTATCGGGCGTATCGAAATCCGGCTCACCGGCGCCGAGGCCGATCACGTCGCGTCCTTTTGCTTTCAGCTCGCGCGCTTTCTGGGAAACGGCGATGGTGGCAGAAGGCTTTACACGGGAAAGAGCGTCGGCAAGAAAGGCCATGGTGATCGGTCCTATTCGGTTGAAAATGGCAGAAAGCCTGTGGACCAGATTTCTGCGCTAAGCTCTATGTCGAATATGGACCGACGTTTCAAGCACAAAGGCGTCACAGTGGCTTTATTTCATGGCTTTCCGCGCGGCGCGCGCATGCTTTTCTTATCCGGCTAGAAGCCTGTCCGAAAGAGCCGGCACGCTATTTTTGCCTGGGCCGGATCAATCGCAGCCAGGCGCCCAAAGGCATTCAAACCTGAATCATTACGCGAAGTACCTGAATCAGATTATGAAGATGGCGGAATTTTCCATTATGGATCAGTCACTTCCTCGATATTCGTTTTCTGCGGCCCTGGTCGGATACATCTTCCGCGGCAAAGTCTCCGCCAGCCGACACGATTGGGAGATCCGGCAAGCTGCCGCTCGTCGGAAGCGAGAACACAAAGACGTTATCGGCTCCGCGGTCAGCCTTGAATGGCAACCGAACGGTCCCACCTTGCAAAAAGCGAGCCCATTGGGAGGTCAAACAGATGCGCCCTGGCAGAGCGGGATTTTCGATCGCCTTGACGGCCTGCGCGTTTCTGTCGGCAACGTCGGTGCGGGCAGAACCCGCCGAGACCATCAAGACGCAAAAGGTCGACGTCAAGGTCGAGACCGTCGCGGCCGGACTGGAACATCCCTGGGCGGTCGCCGTGCTGCCCGATGGCGCCTATCTCGTGACCGAACGGCCCGGCAGCATGCGGCTCATCCGTGACGGCAAGATTTCCGCTCCGATCTCAGGCGTCCCCAAGGTTTACGCACATGGTCAAGGGGGCCTGCTGGACGTGGAGCTCGATCCGAATTTCTCCGGCAATCGCACCCTCTATTTCACCGCCTCGGTGGCCGGCGCCGGCGGAAGCGGCACGGCGGTATTCCGCGCCAGACTGTCACCCGACGAAAAGCAGCTGACCGACGTGAAGCGCATTTTCGTAATGAACAAGCTATCGCGCGGAAATCTCCAATACGGCTCGCGCATCGCGATCGCCCGCGACGGCAGCCTTTTTGTCAGCCTTGGCGATCGCTTCCAGCAGGATCGCGCGCAGGATTTTCACGACGATGCCGGCTCCATCATCCATATCGGAGCAGATGGCAGCATCCCTGCCGATAATCCGTTCAGGGACGGAAAGCGTGCCCTTCCCGAAATCTGGACGAAGGGCCATCGCAATCCTCAGGGCATCACCTTCGACAGCCAGACGAACAAACTCTATACGGCCGAGCACGGCGCCAAGGGGGGTGACGAAATCAACACGCCCGAACCCGGCAAGAACTACGGCTGGCCGGTCATTTCCTACGGCGTCAATTATGACGGCACGAAAATCGGGATAGGCACCGCAAAGGCTGGCATGGAACAGCCGCGCTTCTATTGGGACCCATCGATTGCGCCCGGCGCCATCGCCGTTTATCGCGGGAAGATGTTTCCGGAATGGAACGGCGAATTCCTGGTCACCGCACTGAAGTTCGAACTGCTGTCACGACTGAGCCGGGACGACAAGGGCAGGATTTCGGAACAGGAACGCATGTTCAAGGGCAAGTTCGGCCGCCTGCGCGATATCACCGTTGCGCCCGACGGCGCCCTGCTGATCACGACCGACGAGAGCCATGGCGCCCTCCTCCGTATATCGAGGGCCGAGAGCTGAGTTGACCGGAAGGGTTCCGTTTGGATGCCTTTCACCCTTGCCGCAAGCAAAAGCAGCTGCTAACGGTCGCCTGCTCTTTCCTCCCTCCCGCAGGATGCATATGTCTCGCATACAGGCGAATTTGTTGTTGTTGCTTGCCGCCGCGATCTGGGGCGGCGGTTTTGTGGCGCAATCGACGGCGATGAAGGCGATCGGCCCCTTCTGGTTCATCGGCCTCAGATTCGCCGTGGCCACCGTGGTCGTCCTGCCCTTCGTATGGATGGAGAATAGAAAGGCTGCGAAGCCGCTGACGCCTCGCAACTGGCTCTCCTTTCTGCTGATCGGCATCGCTCTCTTCGGCGGAGCGGCAACCCAGCAGCTTGGCCTTTTGACGACGACCGTCACGAATTCCAGCTTCATAACCGGCCTTTACGTGGTCTTCGTGCCGCTGATCGCCGTTATCTTCCTGCGCCGGGCACCGCATTGGATCATCTGGCCTGCGGCATTAATGGCGCTCTGCGGCATCTATCTGCTTTCCGGCGGCTCCTTCTCGCGTCTGAGCATCGGCGATTTCCTGACCGTCATCTGCGCACTCTTCTGGGCGGCTCAAATCACGCTTGCAGGCTCCGCAGTCAACGAAACCGGTCGGCCGCTCGGCATCTCCGCCATGCAATTTGCCGTCACCGCAGCCCTCGCTCTCGGCGTCGCAATAGTAATTGAACCGATCAGCGTGACCGATATCCGCGCGGCCCTCGGCGAAATCCTCTATGTCGGCGTTTTTTCCTCCGGCCTCGCTTTCGCGCTGCAGATCATCGGCCAGCGTTACACCACCGCATCCCAGGCAGCGATCTTCCTATCGTCGGAAGCATTGTTCGGCGCCTCGCTCGGCGCTTTGCTGCTGGGCGAAACCATCGGCCCGCTCGGCTATGCCGGCTGCGCCTTGATGTTTGCAGCCATGCTGTCGGTGGAACTGGTACCGGAATTGGCTCGCCGGCGCGGCGTCACAGCATAAAAACGCCGGAAATGCACGCTTTCAGCCGCTCGATCATACGGTTCGGCGAAATTTTTTGAACAACCGAAAACGGCCGTTCACAGCTGCCGATTTGGGAAAATTTCGCCAAAACTATATCGCGAGCGATGCAAAAACCTTAGAAACTTGTTCCTAAGTGGGAAAATTTGCGAATCGCGCTAGCACAGTCGCGTTACGGTATTGTGCCTGTTCGGACACGTTAAAAAACTTTTGCTTGCCAATTTCCCATAAAAACAGCACTCTCGGCAGTGTTCGGGCATTTTTAGAGCATGGGAAGTCCTAATAGAATTGCGCTCCGGAAACGCTAATATTCCGGTCAGCTTGGTCGAGAAGCGGGGTGGCAAGCATCGCATCGAGATCATGCCGAGTTACGGGGACCTTTTCCTTCAAATTTCGAGAACTGCCTGCAAGCGCCCGCAAGGGCAACTGAAGTAATGCTGCCCGTGTGGATGGTGGGCAGAGAGAAAAGGACCTGAGGCATGGCCGAGACTGGCACTGTAAAGTTTTTCAATACCGATAAGGGCTTCGGTTTCATCAAACCGGACAAGGGTGGCGCGGACATCTTTGTACACATTTCTGCTGTTCAGGCTTCTGGTCTGGCAGGATTGTCGGAAAACCAGAAGGTAAGCTTCGACACGGAACCGGATCGCCGCGGCAAGGGGCCGAAGGCCGTCAACCTGCAGATTGCTGGCTGAGACACCTTACGGCTATCAAATTCGAGTTGAAGCCCGGCAGCGATGCCGGGTTTTGTCATTCAGTCTGCATTCAGTTTGCCCGGTATAATTTGCCTCTGATGAAAGGGCGGGAATGACTTTTGCCCCGCTTCCGTTAGAGGATAGGCCAATGACCAAAACGCTCGTCATGTCCGCCGTCGCCGCTGCACTGACGGTCACGTCCATGCGTGCCGCTTCCGCCGATGAATATTGGCATCATCACAACCGGGATGGCTGGGCGCTCGGCGCCGCCGGCCTCGCAACCGGCCTGATCGTCGGCTCCGCCATTGCTAGCCAGCCGCGCTATGTCGAGCCGGGGCCGGTCTATGCCGATCCGGACTACGATGCGCCTCCCCCGCCCTACTACTACCGCCCGCCGCCGCGCCGCATCGATGTCGAACGTGACGTCAGCTACTATGCGCCGGCGCCGGCCTACGGCCTGCGCCCCTGGTCGCCCGCATGGATGCGCTATTGCTACGACCGCTACAGAAGCTTCGACAGCCGTTCCGGCACCTATGTCGGCTATGACGGCATGCGTCATTTCTGCGCCGCCAACTGATTTCCGGCCGCGGTTTATTCGAGAAATGGGAACGGAATCGCCACCTTCGAGCCCGGCCTCTGACTGAAATTCGAAATACCTTGCGCTGCAAAACCGGCTCTTTTCACCACCGCTGCCGCCGCTTCCGGCTGCGCGGGCAGGCTTTCCGGATTAGGTTGCAATGGACGTCAGAAACTATTTGATCGAAGGCGTTTCAGGGACTGGCAAGACCGCAGTCGCCGCCGAACTGCAGCGGCGCGGTTACCACGTTATCCATGGCGACCGGGAGTTGGCTTATCGAGGCGATCCGGAAACGGGCGAACCGCTGGATGGCTCTGCCGATGATAAGCCCATTCCGGATATGGCCTTTGCGCACAAGCATCATCTCTGGGATGTGGGCAAAGTCAAATCGCTCGTCGCCGATCGAAGCCATCCAATCTCCTTCTTTTGCGGCGGCTCCAGGAATTTCCATCGCTTTATTGATCTGTTCGATGAAGTCTTCGTCCTCAGCGTCGATCTGGAAACGCTGAACAGCCGGCTCGCCAGCAGACCGGAAGACGAGTTTGGCGGAAAGCCTGCCGAACGAGACGTGATCATGCGACTGCACGCAGCGCAGGAAGATATTCCGAAGAATGCGGTGACCATCGACGCGACGGCACCACTCGTCCGCGTCGTGGACGATATCCTCTCGAAATGCCAAAAGAGCGGCTAATAGCGCGCGAGCAAGCTTCCCGCGCTTTCTTTACAACCCGCGCAGGAAAGGATTGGTGCGACGCTCGTCGCCGATCCGGCTGCCAGGCCCATGCCCGCAAATGAAGCCGACTTCGTCACCGAGCGGAAAGACCTTGTCGCGGATCGATTCCAGAAGCTGCTGATGATTGCCGCCAGGCAGATCCGTTCTGCCGATCGAACCATTGAACAATACGTCGCCCAGATGGGCAAAGCCCTGCTTCCGGTTGAAATAGATGACATGGCCGGGCGCATGGCCCGGGCAATGGAAAACCTCGAATTCATGCTCGCCGAAGGAAACCTTGTCCCCCTCCTTCAAAAAGCGATCCGGCGTGACGTTGCGCACACCGCTGATGTTGAACATCTTGCCCTTGCTTTCGATATCCTCCAGCAGGAAGCGATCGTCCTCATGCGGGCCGATCACCTCGATGCCGAGCGCCTCGCGCACCTCATCGGCACCGCCGGCATGATCGATATGGCCGTGCGTCAGCCAGATGGCTTTCAGGGTGATGCCGTTCTCGCGTACCGTCTGCAGGATGATATCGACATCGCCGCCCGGATCGACGACGACGCCTTCTTTCGTCTCCGGATCGAACAGGATGGTGCAGTTTTGTTCGAAAGGGGTTACCGGGATGATGCCGGCTTGGAGCATGGCCATGGAGCGCCTCGTCTGTTTGATCGTCTTGCTGCCGATATAGCCGCAAACGCCAGGCAAAACAGCCCCTGCCACGTTAAAGCAGCACGAACACCGGAGACCGGCCGCATTGATACGCGAAAATAGCCGGTTATCTCATGTGGTTATTTATCTGCCGGTCGAACGATAGTCCGACGCATCCGGCAAACTGGAACACTCAGGCACTCGAAGCGTTGAGGATAAGTCTTTCAAGACAGAAGGAGAAAACCAATGTCCTTGAAAAGAAATCTCCTGCTGGCCGGCTTCGTTCTTCTCGGCAGCGCAGGCTTGACCCAGGCCGAGATGTCCGCCACCACCGCCACCGATATCGAAGTTCGCTCAGGTCCCGGCTCGGAATTTCCAACGGTCGGCGTCGCAACGCGCGGGTCCGAGGCAACGTTGGATGGCTGCGTCGAAGGCAGTCGCTGGTGCCGGGTCGATGTCAATGGCATGCGCGGCTGGGTCTATGCGCAATATCTGAGCGTCGAGCAGAACGGCACATCCGTCGTCGTCCAGGACCACCGGGACGATCTCGGCATCCCCACGATCACCTACGAGCAGACCGACCCGATTACGACGGGCAGCGTTCAGCCCGCGCAGCCAGGTCCGAACGACCAATTGCTCGGCCCTGCTGATCGCAGCGGCGGCAATGTCGTTGCAATCACCCCGCCTGAGAACGTTCGAACGTATATCGATGACAATCCGGTCGATACCGTCCAGCTGAACGGCGATGTGGTCGTCGGCGCCACGGTCCCGCAGAGTGTCGAGATACACCGCATTCCGGACTACCAGTACAGCTACGTCGAAATGAACAACCAACCGGTGCTGGTCGATCCCGGTTCGCGGCGCGTCGTCTACGTATACCGCTGATTCGCTCGCAAGAGCGATAAAGACGGCAAATTTTGCGTGCGGCCGAGCGGCCGCATGTTCGCGGAACGGATTTCCCCCGGAATCATCGAGGAATTCTCCCGCTTGAGTTGCTCTTCTATTTCCACCTGTCGATGCATGATGTAATCCTAATATCAATGAGGATTATTGCCGTTCCCTGGCATCGATCCGGGGGGCCGCGAGCGGGCATCCGGAAGCGTCTCCGGAATTTTGGGAGAAGGGCAGTCATGGAAAGTCTCGGGCCTATCATCACACAACTGATAGCCGGTGCCATCGGCGGCAACGCCGCAAGCGCCGTTTTGAAGCAGGACGGGATCAATCTCGTTGCGAGAACGATCGCCGGCGCCATTGGCGGCCTCGGCGGCGGTGTCCTCCTCAATCTGATCGGCAGTGAAGCCCTTACGGGTCTCATTGCGCAAGGCATATCCTCGCTGATCGCCGGCGGCGTGCTCTCCGCGATCGTCGGCGCGGTTCTCGGCCGCAAGTCATAAGCATTAAGCCGCGCAAGCCGGAGAACGCAGCCTGCCCGGCTTGCGTGGGTTCACGTCAAATCCCTTGGGAACTGCGGTCCCAATTGCGTGAAAATAAAAAGATGGAGCAATTTCGTGGCTCCGCTCAAAGCGGAAACACCTCAGATTTGCGTCATGCCGCTCGGCAACCTCTGAACTTGGAAGGATGACGGCGAACTCTGGCTGAACGAAGCTTTCGCAGGCTCGGCCGCCTTCAAGCCAACACGCCGAAACAAGCCTCTCTTCCCGATCTGCCGGGATTATCCGTCGCCGCTCCACGAATGGCTACTGCTCTCATTGTGTCGCATTCGCGAGGCGCGGCGGGAAAAATACGGGATTTGTTGAAGTTTTCACCGACGCGCGCTTAATTTCCCAATAAGATCACCTCTTTTGAGCCATATGCCATTGTACAAAAGCAGCGGGTGACGTTAAAATATGTCAACAAAGCTGACGTATTTTTGCGTAAATTTCGCGGACGCACCATAATTGGAAAGGAAATGCCACAGTGTCACGACAGATGAGCCAAAACGCGGCAAAGGCGGAGCTGCTGGCAGCGCCGATGCAGAATGCGGGGGGCATCGATTTCGAGATCATTGAGCTGCTTTTCTTCGCCTACCGCGATTTCGTGTCGGATCCGGATCAGATCCTCATCAAGAGCGGCTTCGGCCGGGCTCACCACCGCGTCGTCCATTTCGTTAACCGCGAACCCGGCATGACGGTTGCGGACCTTCTGGAAACATTGCAGATCACCAAACAGAGTTTGGCGCGGGTTCTCAAACAATTGATCGATTCAGGTTATATTCGCCAGGTCGCCGGCCCAGAGGACCGCCGGCAGCGCAAACTGTATCCGACCCAATCGGGCCGCGACCTGGCTCTGGCACTGGCCGAGCCGCAATCGCGCCGCATTGAGCGGGCATTCGAGGGCGCATCGGAGGCAACGCGCGAAAGCGTGAAGCGTTTCCTGAGGGGAATGCAGACCGAGAAATGACGACAATTGAGGCCACGCGGCGGCTGGTACGGAATACGTCGACAATATTCAAGGGCAGGACAGGATCGAGACGGATCGAATGACGACAAAAGCAGCAATCTCGGACGATGCAGCACATCTTTTGGTCGTGGACGACGATACGCGTATCCGCGCCCTCCTCAACCGTTACCTCATGGAGAAGGGCTTCCGGGTAACGGCCGCCGCCGACGGCGCCGAGGCCCGCCGCAAGCTGGAAGGGCTGGACTTCGACCTCATCATCATGGATGTGATGATGCCCGGCGAATCCGGCATCTCGCTCACATCCAGCCTGCGGGCGATCAAGAACATCCCAGTCATAATGCTGACAGCGCTTGCCGAAGCCGATTCCCGTATCGCAGGCCTTGAAGCCGGTGCCGACGACTATCTTCCGAAGCCTTTCGACCCGCGCGAGCTGGTTTTGCGCATCAACAATATCCTGCGGCGCAACGCTCCCGCCGATTCCCCGAAAATCGAGCTCGTGATGTTCGGGCCTTACACGTTTTCCTTGACGCGCAAAGAACTCAAGAAGGCCGCGGAGCTCATCCGCCTTACCGATCGCGAACAGGAGATCATGCTGCTCTTCGCCAAGCGCGCCGGCGAGACGATCCCGCGCCATGAACTCATCGGCAACGATGCCGAGGTGGGCGAGCGCACCATCGATGTGCAGATCAACCGGCTGCGCCGCAAGATTGAAGACGACCCGGCCAACCCTATCTGGCTGCAGACGGTGCGTGGCATCGGCTACCGCCTGAGCATAGACTGAGACCGGCTCCGCGAGACCAAGTGATGGTGACCTTCGATTCGATCAGACGCGACCAAGATCATACGCCGTCCAATGGATTGCGGTGGCTTTCGCGCTGGATGCGTCGCTATATCCTGCCGACCGGTCTCTATGCGCGTTCGCTGCTGATCTTCATTCTGCCGATGATCATCCTGCAGGCGGTCGTCACCATCGTCTTCATGGAGCGCCACTGGCAGATGGTGACGCAGCGGCTGTCGATGGCGACCACGCGCGACATCGCCGCCATCATCACCATCATCCAGACGTATCCGCAGGATGCCGACTATTCCGCCATCACCCAGATGGCACGCCAGAAGCTGGATCTCGCCATTTCGATCGAACCGGGTGGCGAACTGCCGCCGCCCGGCGAGAAGCCTTTCTTTTCGATCCTCGACGGCATCCTGAGCGATGAAATCCGCGACCAGATCAACCTGCCCTTCTGGATCGATACCGTCGGCAACTCCAGCCTGGTCGAGATCCGCATCAAACTGCCCGACAAGGTGCTGCGCGTCTTCGCCAAACGCAGCCAGACATACGCGTCGAATACGCATATCTTCATCCTCTGGATGGTCGGCACCTCGCTGGTGCTGATCGGCATTGCCGTCCTGTTCCTGCGCGGCCAGATCCGCCCGATCCTGGCGCTGGCTCAGGCCGCCGAAAGCTTCGGCAAGGGACAGCGGCTGGAAAACTATTCCCCCCGCGGCGCCGACGAAATACGCCGCGCGGGCCTTGCCTTCATCCTGATGCGCGAGCGCATCGAGCGGCAGATCGAACAGCGCACCGCGATGCTCTCCGGCGTCAGCCACGACCTGCGCACTGTTCTCACCCGCTTCAAGCTGCAGCTCGCCCTTGTCGGCGACAATCCGGATCTCGTCGGCCTCAGCGAAGACGTCGAGGATATGCAAAGCATGCTCGAGGGCTACATGGCCTTCGCACGCGGCGAGGCGGAAGAAGATGTCGGGCAGTTCAAGCTCAGCGACATCCTCGAGAAGATCCGGCAGGACTTCACGCTGCATGACAAGTCCATGAGCTTCTCCATTGAAGGAGATGATGAAATCTCCGTTCGGCCAAACGCCTTTACCCGTCTGGTGACTAACCTGGCCACCAATGCCCGCCGCTATGCCAACAGCCTGCGCGTCGAGGCCAAGCATAGCGCCAAATGGCTGACGATCGTCTTCGATGACGACGGACCGGGCATCCCCGTCCAGGCGCGCGAGGACGTCTTCAAGCCGTTCTTCCGGCTGGATTCGGCGCGCAACCTCGACAAGTCCGGCACCGGCCTCGGCCTTGCCATCGCCCGCGACATTGCCCGCAGCCACGGCGGCAACGTCACGCTCGGCGACAGCCCGCTCGGGGGCCTGCGCGCCACCATCCGCATTCCTGCCTGAAGGAGACACTATATGCCGATCGATATTGACGGCATGCATTGGCTCAATGCGCCGCCGGTATGGGAAATGAACCAGGGGCGATTGTTCGTCCGATCCGGCAACAAGACCGATTTCTGGCAGGAAACCTATTACGGCTTCCACCATGACGACGGTCATTTTCTTGGAAAGGCGCGCCGCGGCGATTTCACGGCGGAGGTGACCTTCATCGGCCGCTATGACGCGCTTTATGATCAGGCCGGCCTTATGATCCGCCATGACGCCAGGCACTGGGTGAAATGCGGGATCGAATATACCGACGGCGCCAGGCATTTCAGCGTCGTCGTCACCAATGGCAACTCCGATTGGTCGGCCTTCCGGCTGGATCACGAGTTTGACGCCATGTCGGCACGGGTGACGCGCAACGGCGACGCCCTCTTCATCCAATACCGCACCGACCGGATGGACGAGTGGCGCATGGCAAGGCTCGCCTGGTTCGATCCGACGCTGGAGGAAGTCTTGGTCGGCCCGGCCTTCTGCTCGCCCCAGCGCGAAGGCTTCGAAGCGGAATTCCTCGATTTCAGCCTGACAGACCCGGTATCACGGGATATTCACTGACCCCTTCATTTCGACGGCGGAAGGAAAGTCGCTCACATCATCCGTCTGCCGTTCGGCACCGGCTGGGTCACCGCAGCTAGAACGATCGCACCCGACTCGTCTTCGAAACCAAGGGTCAGTACCTCGGAACGCACCGGCCCGATCTGGCGCGGCGGAAAATTGACCACGGCCAGCACCTGCCGGCCGACCAGGGTTTCAGGCGTATAATGTACGGTGATCTGCGCGGAGGAGCGCTTGATACCGATCTCCGGTCCGAAATCGATCCTGAGCTTGTAAGCGGGCTTGCGCGCTTCCGGAAAGGTCTCGGCTTCGATGATCGTTCCGACGCGGATATCCACCCTCTCGAAATCGCCGTAGGTGATCTCTTCCGCCATGTCCTGCCCTTTGTCGAAAACTCAGCCGGCCAGTTCCTGCGCCCGTTTGCGAGCCGCTTCGAGAGCCGCATCGAACAAGGGCTGCATGCCATCCTCCGCCATCAGCACGCTCAACGCTGCAGCGGTCGTGCCGCCGGGAGAAGTCACATTCTGGCGCAGACGCGAAGCGTCGTCGGGAGACTGGTGCAGCAATTCACCAGCCCCCGCGACGGTTTCCCGTGCGAGCCGCATGGCGAGGTCCGCCTGCAGGCCGAGCTTCCGGCCCGCCTCCGCCATGCATTCCACGAGATAGAAAACATAGGCAGGCCCACTGCCCGAGACTGCGGTCACGGCATCGATATCGGCTTCGTCAGACACCCATTCGACGGGACCGGATACCTTCAAAAGGCTTTGAACCAGCTGCCGCTGGCGTTCGCTTACACGCGCATTTGCAAAAGCACCGGTGACGCCGCGCCCGACCATGGCGGGCGTGTTCGGCATGGCGCGCACCATGGCCGCTTCCCCCAGACTAGCTTCAAGCGAGGAGAGCGTCTTGCCGGCTGCGATGGAAACGACGACGGTCCCCTCGCCCATGGCAGACTTGAACGGCGGCAGAACCGCATCCATGACCTGCGGCTTAACGGCGATGAAAAGAACACCCGCCGTCAGGCCTTTCGGAACCTCGGTGACATGGCTTGCGCCGGCATCCGCAATCGTCTTCCGCATTGCATCGGCCGGGTTGGGATCGACGACGATGACCGATGATCCAGGCACGCCGTTCTTCAGCCACCCCGTCAGCAACGCGCCACCCATATTGCCCGCACCGATCAGGACGATCGGCCCGGAGGACGCAAATGCGTTGGCGGATTGTTCACCTGTCATGTCACGCTTCGCCCACCGTTTCGAAAAGTACCGCTTCCATGGCGCGGTTGGCATCGAGGCCGGACCATACCACGAATTGGAAAGCCTGATAGTAGGCCTCACAGGTGTCAAGCGCGTTGGAAAGCAGCACCTCCACCTGCCGGTTGGTGGGCTCGGCCCCGCCGGACAAGAGCAGCGATTGGCGGAAGATGACGATGTCTTCCTGACGCCACAGATCGAAATGACCCATCAGCACCTGCCCGTTGATGCAGGACAGCAGCTTGATCACTTCGTTGACGCGCGGATCCGGAACCTTGACATCGAACGCGCAGGCTATGTGCAGCGCCTCGAACTCCTCCATCCAGGAGAACGAGACGTGATAGTCGGTCCATCGTCCCTCGACGGTCATGGCGAGTTCGTCCTCGCCGGACCGTTCGAACGACCAGTCATTATTGGCAGCGACGAACTCGATCATGTCGACCGGATTCGATTGTCGTTCGGCTTCCATTTCCATAAGGCTCATGCAGCACCTTCTTGACCGGATCGGTTGCAGTTTTCCCGTGGCTCGACACTGAAAGAACGCAAACAATTTTACTCCGGAAACATCCTCGGGATGATGTTCAACGGCTGCCAGACTAACGCTTCCACCATGCCCGGGGCTTACCAAGTCCGTTTCGAATCATCATTTAAAATCAGTGTATAGCGGCATGCCCGGCATGCCAGCCCCCGAACGGTGATTTTGGAAACGCCACTGTGGAAAGCTCTTCCGACGCCTATTCAGAAGGGAGTCATAACCGACTCTGGTGATTGGCTTTTTTGCCTATGTCCACAGGTGGAAAAACAGACGGAAATTTTCAGAGGAAAAAGGCACGGCAAACGGGTGTCGCACCGATCTGCAAACAGAAGCCCGGGCTTATTCGCCCTTGGAAGCAAGCTTGGCTTCGAGCGCTTCGATTCTCGCCAGCAGCGCCTCGTTCTCGTCGCGTGCCTTGATCGCCATTTCGCGGACGGCTTCGAACTCCTCACGCTTGACGATATCCATGCTGTTCAGCCAGCGCTCGGCATGAGCATTGAAGGCGGTCTCGATTTCGCGGCGCACGCCCTGGGCAGCACCGGCGGCATCGGTCATCAGCTTGGCGAATTCATCCAAGATTCGGTTCGGTCCAGTGCTCATGGCAATCTCCTTGCAGCCGTCGGCCCTCAACGGTCAGGCATCGATATGGGCCAGATAGTACTGAGGTAGGATTTCCAAGGGGCCGATGCAAGCGAATTGAGATAGGACGGGACAACCCGCCCCATGATCTCGGGCGGATCAACAATCGACTTGACCGTTTCGACAGCGAACGCCATGTTCCGCGCACATTTAGCTATATAGCATGATCCTGTTCCGGAATGGCACGGTGCTTTCGGGAATCATGCTGCAACGGGCCTGACGATCTTGCTGACATCCGCCAACCTCGCCGCCATCCTGCCGTTTCCGGATATCGACCCGGTCGCCGTCTCTCTCGGGCCGGTTTCTGTTCATTGGTACGGGCTTGCCTATGTCGCGGGTATTCTGCTCGGCTGGTTCTATGCGAGGCGGCTGGTCGACAACGGCAGGCTCTGGCTGAACGATACCGCACCGATGACGCGCCAGCATCTGGATGACTTTATCCTCTGGGTCGCCTTTGGCATCGTTCTCGGCGGCCGCATCGGTTATATCCTCTTCTACGACCTCGATCCCGTGCTGGCTAACCCGATCCGCGCCATCGAGGTTTGGAATGGTGGCATGTCCTTCCACGGTGGATTAATAGGCACGACTATCGCCATGATCTTGTTTGCGAGGCGCAACCAGATCCCAGCCTGGAGTCTGTTCGATATCGTTGCTGCCGTCGCGCCGATCGGCCTATTTTTCGGCCGTATCGCCAATTTCATCAATGGCGAGCTTTGGGGCCGGGTCAGCGACGTTCCGTGGGCGATGGTCTTCTGCAGCCCGCATGTGATCGCCGCCCATAACGGGGTCTGCCCCGCCGGTCCCGATCCGCGCCACCCCAGTCAGCTCTACGAGGCCGGCATCGAAGGCATTGTTCTCTTCCTCCTGCTCTTCATTCTGACCCGCTGGGCGCTGGCGCTGAAAAAGCCGGGCACGGTCAGCGGTATTTTTGTGATCGGCTATGCCTTCTCGCGTATTTTTGTCGAATTCTTCCGTCAGCCTGACGAGCAGCTCGGTTATCTGCTCGGCACGAACTGGCTGACGATGGGCATGGTGCTGTCGCTTCCGATGGTCGCCATCGGCCTTTGGGCTGTTATCCGCGCCCGTCAGGCAGCGGCAAGGCAGATGGCTTGAGGTGGGGTTAATATCGCGTGATCCTTGCGGGAATGGCTCGCAGTCTTTCACGGTCACGCAATAGCGAAAGCAAAGAATGACGACGGCGCTCGGGGAAAAAATCAAAGCCATCATCCGCACGAACGGGCCGTTGAGCATCACGGATTATTTTTCGCTGTGTCTCGCCGATCCGGTGCATGGCTATTACAAGACGCGTGAACCTTTCGGCCAATCCGGCGACTTCGTCACCGCGCCCGAAATCAGCCAGCTGTTCGGCGAAATGATCGGTGTCTTCATGGTGCATGCCTGGCAGCGGCATGGAACGCCGGCCATGGTACGTCTCGTCGAAATAGGGCCGGGACGCGGCACGATGATGTCGGACATGCTGCGCGTCATCGGCAAGCTGGCGCCGCCGCTCTACGATGTGATGACGGTGCATCTCGTCGAAACCAGCGAGCGTCTGCAGGGCTTCCAGCGCCAGACGCTCGAAACCTACGGCGCAAAAATCTCCTGGCACACGGATTTCGGCGAAGTGCCGGCGGGTTTTACCCTGCTCGCCGCCAATGAGCTCTTCGACGCCATTCCCATCCGCCAGTTCGTCCGCACCGCCAACGGTTTCCGCGAACGCACGGTCGGCCTCGACGTGAGCGACGAACTGGCCTTTACGGCAGGCATCGCCACGCTCGATCCGGCGCTTCTTCCCGAGGGCGCGCTTCCTCCGATCGGCACGATTTTCGAAATCGCGCCGGCCCGCCAGGCCGTTATGACGACGATCTGCGACAGGCTGGCAGCCCATGGCGGCACGGCACTCGCCATCGACTATGGTCACATGGCCACAAGCTTCGGCGACACGCTGCAGGCCGTGCGCATGCATGAATACGATCCGCCGCTGGAGCATCCCGGTGAGGCAGACCTCACCAGCCACGTCGATTTCCAGCATCTGGCGCAAACCGCCCTCGCCTCCGGCATGCACATCAACGGCTGCTGCCATCAGGGCGATTTCCTGATCGGGCTCGGCCTGCTGGAGCGGGCTGCGGCGCTCGGCCGTGATCAGGATGCGGCGACCCAGGAGAATATCCGCATTGCCGTGGAACGGCTCGCAGGTGCCGGCGAAGGCAAGATGGGAGAACTCTTCAAAGCGCTGGCAATATCGAGCCCGGCGATCGATCTCCTGCCCTTTCGTCCCATTAGCTGAAGCTTGATCACCAATCCTGCGGATTGACAGCGCGCGCCGGGCTGGGCCAACATCCCGGTCAAATCGAACTGCTTCGCCGCGGCTGCGTTATGTCAAGCACGACACGCCATACCGGATATCAAGGGACACTCTCGTTGCCGACACCACTTGCAAGCACGCTTTTGAGCGCCGCCCAGGCTGCCAATATTCGCCACGGCTATTTCACCCGTGCCGGCGGCGTCTCCGAAGGCCTGTATCGCGGGCTGAACGTCGGCCTTGGTTCGCATGACGATCGTGAACATGTGCAGGAAAACCGCCGCCGGGTTGCCGGCTGGTTCGGCCTGCCTGTCGAACAGCTCGCCACCGTGCATCAGATCCATTCGCCCGATGTCGTGACCATCAAGGCGAATTACGATGGCAGCCGGCCGCAGGCCGATGCAATGGTGACGGCCACGCCGGGCATCGTGCTCGGCGTGCTCGCCGCCGACTGCGGCCCCGTCCTCTTCGCCGATCCGGAAAACCGTGTCGTCGGCGCTGCCCATGCCGGCTGGAAGGGCGCGCTGACCGGCGTGCTTGAAAACACGATCGATGCAATGGTGGCGCTCGGCGCAAAGCGCGAGGCAATCATTGCCTGTCTCGGTCCCTCGATCAGCCAGGCGAGCTATGAAGTCGGCCCCGAATTCGTCGAGCGCTTTCTCGCTTGCGATCCCGACTATGCCAAATATTTCGCGTCATCCGCGCGGGCCGGCCATGCCATGTTCGATCTGCCGTCCCTGACGATCGATCGCCTGCGCAAGGCTGGCGTTACGGCGGAAAGCCTGAACCTCTGCACCTATCCGGACAAGGAGCGATTCTTCTCCTATCGGCGTACGACGCATGCGAAGGAGCCGGATTACGGACGGCAGATTTCCGCCATCGCTATCGGGGAGGCAACCTAATATGGCCCTGCATTTCGAACGCAGCGAATTCGATGCTCGCCTGGCACGATTGTTGGCGAGAATGCAGGAGGAAAAGCTCGATGCCATGCTGCTCTTCGCACAAGAGAGCATGTATTGGCTGACGGGCTACGATACGTTCGGCTATTGCTTCTTCCAGACGCTGGTCATCAAGGCGGATGGATCTCTGACGCTGATGACGCGCTCGGCCGATCTGCGCCAGGCGCAGCTGACCTCGGTCATCACCGACATCCGCATCTGGGTCGATCGCGTCAACGCCGATCCGACGCTCGATCTCAAGGAGCTCTTGTCCGATCTCGATCTGCTCGGTGCCCGTATCGGCGTCGAATACGACACTCACGGCATGACGGGCCGCATCGCCCGGCTGCTCGACCAGCAATTGGCGAGTTTCGGCCAGATCGTCGACGCCTCCTATCTCATCAGCCGCCTGCGTCTGACCAAGAGCCCCGCAGAAATCGCCCACATCGAACGCGCCGCGGCACTGGCCGACGGTGCCCTGGACGCGGCGCTCTCCCTGGTCAAGACCGGCGTGGATGAGTCAGATATTCTCGAAGCCATGCAGGGCGCCGTCTTTGCCGGCGGCGGCGATTACCCGGCCAACGAATTCATCATCGGCTCGGGGACGGAAGCCCTGCTCTGCCGCTACAGGTCCGGCCGACGCAAGCTCGATGCCGATGACCAGCTGACGCTGGAATGGGCCGGCGTCGACGCTCACTATCACGCGGCCATGATGCGCACGATCGTCATCGGCACTCCCAGCCATCGCCACCGCGAGCTCTACAGCGCCTGCCTGGAAACGCTGCAGGCGATCGAAACGATCCTGATGCCCGGGCACACCTTCGGCGATGTTTTCGATATGCACGCCAGGATCATGGACGAGCGCGGCCTTGCCCGCCATCGGCTGAACGCCTGCGGCTACTCTCTTGGCGCCCGGTTCTCGCCTTCGTGGATGGAGCACGAGATGTTCCATATGGGCAATCCGCTGGAGATTCAGGAGAACATGTCGCTCTTCGTGCACATGATCATCATGGATTCCGACAGCGGCACCGCCATGACCCTCGGACAGACCTATCTGACGACCTCGCAGGCTCCGAAAGCCCTTTCCCGCCACCCTCTCGAATTTCTTAACCGTTAGGGGCGTAAGATAGCGATCCTGGACGGTAAGCCCGTCGGGAGAAAGGATCGCGTCTATGGGACTGGTCAGGATAACGTTGACTGTCGCCGGCTTTTGCCTCGCGCTCTCCGCCTGCAACACCACGGACGCCCTGACGCCGCCCGAGGCCATCGGCGATGCCGGCTCGAGCCCTGTTACGCAGCGCGATGTCGAGCGCATGGCCTCCGCGCCGCAACGCCGTCAGGTCCCTCAGGACACGCAGGACAGCTACGGCTACCAGCAGCAGACCTCGCAGCAGGCATACCAGCCGCAAAGCTACGGCGGGAGCGGCACGCTCGACGAGCAAGCGTCCGCACTGAGGTCGAACGGCACCAATCCTTACGCCTCCCGCCCTCTCGACGGCTCTCGGACCGCTTCAATCGCTCCGGTCGGCAATCAGCCTTCGGAGACCGATGAGCAGCGCGAGGCCGACCGGCGCCTGTCGGACGATCCGCAACCTCGACAGCAACAGCAGGCTGCCGAAGACCCTCAGCCAGACCAACAGCAGCCGGATCAACGGCAGGCATCGCTGCCGCCTTCCAATCCGGCCGGCGGCAACAGCATCCGTTTCCTGCCTATCATCGGCGCTCCCGTCGAAGCCGTCACGCCGCTTTCGCGCCAGCTCGGCGCCGACGCCCGCTCGCTCGGCCTTACCATCAAGAGCTCAAGCGATTCCAGCGCCGCGTATATCCTGAAAGGCTATCTCTCCGCCTTCCAAGATGGCCCGCAGATCTCCGTGACCTACGTCTGGGAC
>NZ_JAUQTZ010000105.1:0-21904 GCF_059803845.1 Rhizobium sp. UFLA01-1127
GTAGCGCGCAATCGCCGTCCAGGGTACGCCTTCTCCGCCCATCTGCGTGAAGGTCTCGGTATTCCGGTCCATCCAGGTGACCATGTAGTGGCAGCCAATGCCGGCGATGGCGCGGCTGCCTTCGGGAACCCTGGTGGACGTATTGTGCGGACAGCCGGAGCAGAAAAAGGGCGTGCGGTTCAGGGGCGCAACGTGACTGCGGCTGATCTGGCCGCGCTCGGCAAGATAGGCGAGCTTGGCGGCGATGCGGTCATGCAGTCCCTGATCGAGATCGAGCTTGACGATGCGCCCTGCGATGGCTCTGGCGACGGCGCCCACGGTCAGTGCCGCCGACAGGCTGAGATAGGGTTTGTCGTGCTCGTCGAACTTGCCGACGATGCGCGGACGGACATCGGCGCGCCAGTTGAAGAGCTGCTGCTTGATCTGGTTTTCGATGATCTCGCGCCGCTCCTCGACGACAAGAACCTCGTCCAGTCCTTCGGAGAAATGCCTGACAGCCTCCGGCTCCAGCGGCCAGGGCATGCGCACCTTCAGGATACGCAGGCCGATCGCGGCCATCTCCCTCGGTCCGATCTCAAGCTCGCGCAACGCCTGCAGCACATCCTCATAGGCCTTGCCGGACGAGATGATGCCGAGGCGGGCGTTCGGCACATTGTGCGTGATTTCGTCGACGCGATTGGCACGGGCGAAGGCGATGGCCGCATAGGCCTTGGAGGTCTGGAGACGATCGTCCTGCACCAGCGGCGGATCGGGCCAGCGCAGATTGAGGCCGCCGGGCGGCATTTCGAAATCGGTCGGCAGGACGAATTGCCGCCTCTCGCCCGAGAGATCGACGGCCGCCGTCGTTTCGATGGTGTCGGCGATGAACTTCATGCCGACCCAGCAGCCGGAATACCGCGACATGGCGATGCCGAGCAGGCCGTATTCGAGAAATTCGTGGATGGATGAGGGATAGATGACCGGGATGACTGCAGACATGAAATCATGGTCGGTCTGATGCGGCATGGTGGAGGATTTGGCGGAATGATCGTCGCCGGCGAAACAGAGGACGCCGCCGTGCTTGGATGTCCCGGCGGCATTGCCGTGTTTCAGTACGTCGCCCGAACGGTCGACGCCGGGACCTTTGCCATACCATATGCCGAGCACGCCGTCCTTGCGCACGCCGGGGGAAAGGCCGACCTGCTGCGAGCCCCAGACAGCCGTCGCGGCCAGATCTTCGTTGATCCCGGGCTGGAAGGTGACCTCATGAGCGTCGAGGTAGGTCTTGGCTTTCAGAAGCTGCTGGTCGTAGCCGCCGAGCGGCGAGCCGCGATAACCGGATATGAAGGCCGCGGTATTGAGGCCGGCGGCGCGGTCGCGCCGCATCTGCGTCATAGGCAGCCGCACCAGCGTCTGCAGGCCGGTCATGAAAACGCGGCCTTCCTCTGCGGTGTATTTGTCGTCTAGCGATACACTGGTCGCAAGCATCTGCTCTCCTCCCGAGATCGCAGCCACCAATTGCCCTTTGTCTTCTCGCCGGAAACCTCCTACCGCTCCCAACGAAGATCATCTCAGAATTCTAACATGCACCGACGCTAATTTCCGAACGAAGGCTGTGCGTCGGCCGCATGATTTGTAAAGAATTGGGGCATCTGACGGATATTTTCGTGCTTGCAGGCATCGCGTGCAAGCATCCATCACAAGCTTTCAGCGGAGATATCGGCCACAAGGGGTTTTATGCATCCGACTCACCTCGTAAGGTCGCGCTCACTCGAATCTGGGAGACCTACATGCTGACGATCTACGGTGTCTATCGCTCGCGCGCCTCGCGCAACTACTGGATGGCTGAGGAGCTCGGCATCGCGTTCGAATCCGTGCCTGTCGTCCAGGCCAGCCGGCTTGCCAATCCGCTCGCCGCCGATGCCCCGATCAACACGATGTCGCCGGAGTTTTTGGCCGTTAATCCGATGGGCATGATCCCCTGCATCAAGGATGGAGATCTCATGCTGCATGAGTCGCTTGCCATCAATCTTTACCTCGCGCGCAAATATGGCGGCCCGCTTGCCGGCAAAACGGTCGAGGAGGAGGGACAGGTGTCGATGTGGACCATGTGGGCGGCAACGGAAGTCGAGCCCTATAGCGTCGCGCTTGTCCGCATCTACGACAATGGCCAGGAAAACAGCGAGCTTGGGAAGGCTGGGATCGCCGTCGCCTGCCGCTCGCTGAAGAAGCCGCTCGACGTGCTGGAAAAGCACCTGCAAAATCAGAACTATCTCGTCGGCAACCGCTTCACGGCCGCCGACCTCAACCTGGCCGAAGTGCTGCGCTACGCCCAGACAGAACAGGAATTGTTCGACGCGCGTCCGAAGATGAAAGCCTGGATCGAGCGCTGCCAGTCGCGCGTCGCCTACAAGGCCATGCAGGCGACGCGCGGCAAGGAGCCGGTCTGATCCATCCTATCGGAAGAGACGCATGCTCTCTTCCATCTCTTCGCGAATCCAGGCCTTGAAGGCAGTGACCTTCTTCGGCTCGCGCACGCCTGGGGTCGTGACGAAGTAATGGCCGAAGCCCGTCTTTGCGCGGATGCCGAAGGGATCGACGAGACATTTCTGTTCGAGAGCATAGGCGGCCAGCGTCTGCCAGGCGAGCATGACGCCCTGCCCCGCCATAGCCGCGTCCAGACAGAGCGACGCATCGTTGAAGATGTGCCGCTCTTCCATGCAATGGCCCGAAAGCCCAACCTTGCGCAGCCAGACCTCCCAGCCGAACATCGCATGTCCGTCGACGACGGCGGGCACCTTCAGAAGATCGGCAGGCTCGCGCAGTGTGGCAGCGATCTGCGGCGTAACCACCGGAAAGACTTCCTGCGCCAGTAAGAGCTCGGACTTCACACCCGGCCACTGTCCGCCGCCCACCCGAATGCCGATATCGACATCCGACGTCGCCGGATTGATCAGGCGCGTGGTGGCATCGATGCGCAGGCGGATATCCGGATGGCGGCTGGCAAAGCGATCCAGCCGATAGACCAGCCAGCGGGCTGCAAAGACCGGCGCAACCGAAATGGTGAGGATATTCTCATCCTTATGCTGCGCAATGGCGACTGCTGCCGATAGCGCCTGAAAGGCTTCGCCGAGCCTGGTCAATACCGCCAGCCCCGATGCCGTGACGATCATGCCTTTGGGCGTGCGCTCGAAAAGCGGCAGCCCGAGCTGCGCTTCGGCCTTGATGACCTGCTGGCTGACCGCGCCGACCGTCACGCCGAGTTCATCGGCCGCCGCCTGCAGCGAGCCGAGGCGTCCGACCGCCTCAAGGGCGCGCAAGCCATTCAGATGAACATGATTGAGGTTTTTCATTATAGAATATCTATATCAGTATCTCGTCATTCTCAATTGCGCAGAGCAGTGAAACGCGCGATTGTTGCAGCATGAAATTGAAAAGCGCCGTCACTTCGCCGGCTGATGTCCCTACGGTTGCATCGATACGAAGAACCAGAGAGGCAACAATATGTCGATCTTGAAGCTTTTCTTCAGTCACTTTCTGGAAGAGGATCGCGAACGGGAAAGCGACCCTCTACAGCATCCAATGCTCGCCAGCATGTCGCTGGAGGAACTGGCCGACCTGCCGCTCATGCCGGAAAATCTAGGGCGGCTCATGGACAAACGGACCGTTCAGCCGGAAGAATGTGCATGAGAGAGACTTACTCCATACGCCCAAACATCACATCGGCCATCGATATGGACGCCATCGCGCAACGATTGCAGCGGCTCATAGCCCAAGCCCGCCTGCCGGTCGTGGAGCCCGGTACGCATTACGGCCTGCCGGCCTTCAAAGTCGACGGCAAAGCCTTCGTGACGGTGAAAAACAACGACACCATCGTGCTGTCGCTGCCGATCGACCGCAAGGAACAGCTGATGGAAATGGCGCCGGAAATCTACTTCCAGACGGATCATTATGTCGGCTGGCCTTCCCTGCCGCTGCGCATCACTGCGATCGGCGACGAGGAACTGCAGCAACGACTGATCGAGGCGTGGCGATACCGCGCCCCGAAAAAGCTTTTGGCGGCATTTGGCCTGTTATGATCAACCCTTCTCGACGGCAAGCGCCTTCTGGACGGCGGGACGCGCGAGCATGCGCTGATAATGGTCGTTCACCTTCGCGAACTGGCTGCGATCGACACCGTCTCCAGGCAGCCACGTTTCCATGGTGAAGAGATAGCCGTCGGCAACGGTATATTGCTCGCCCATCACCCAGGGGCCTTTCAGCATCTTGTCTTCGATCAGGGCGAAGGCTTCCGCCATGGTCTGCGGCACCTTGGCCTTCATCGTCTCGATGGCCGCCGCATCGTCCGTCCAGCGATAGCCGCGCCCCTTGTGCGAATGGTTCACATGAACGGTGGAGGCGATATAGCCGTTGAAGGACTGCATCTGCGCGAATTCGAAGGGATCGTCGAGCGGAGCCAGCTTCGCGGCCGGCGCGATCTGGGCGATATAGGCCAGGATCGCGATATTCTCGGTAATGACGCCGCGATCGGTCAACAGCGCCGGAACCCGACCTTTGGGATTGATGGCCAGATAATCCGGCTGACGCTGATCGCCATTGGCGAGGTTGAGGCGGCGGGGCTCATAGGCAAGACCGGATTCTTCCAAGGCGATGAGACTGGCGAGCGCGCAGCTTCCGGGTGCGAAATAGAATGTCAGCATGTTCCGTTCCTCGATTGAATTGCGTGAGGAAGCTAAAGGCAACCCGGCCAATACGGAAGTGGCTGACGCTGATAGGCGCTACAAAAGGTTTTGATCGATCGGAACGTATGCCCATCCCTGCGGCACGGGCGCCAAGGATGGGCAACTCTGATGCTCAGGCGCAGCCGGGTACGTCTTCCAGCCTGTACCAGACGGGGATGCCGCGCTCGCGGGCGATGCGCACATCATTGTCCGCGCCTTTGGAATCGCCTGATAATCTCAGGACACCCTCGCAAAGCTGCAGCAGCCGGCCGGCCGTCGGGTGGAAGATCTCTTCATAGAGATCGTCGCCTATGCTCTTGCCGCCGGCGGCATGCCAGACCGGCAAGGCAACCCATTCCCCGATCATAGGCAGATGTCCGGCCTTGAACAGGGCATAGGACGGCTCCTCCAGGCGCTTGAGGTTCTCGGCCATCTTCCTCGGATCATCGCCGGTGCCGGATCGGTAAGGTCCCGCAATCAGGATCAACATGTCATTTCTCCGTTTTCAGTCCCTGCTTGCTGCAGGAATTTGCACGAATATGCGCATATTTTCTTGAATGTCGAATCTATTCTGATAAATTCACGATTATTCGTGAAATAACGTGCAGAGATCGGCATGCTGACCAGCCAACGGAAAACCCTCATTCTCGACAGATTGCGCCGGGACGGCCAAGTGATCGCAAAAGCACTGGCTGACGATCTCGGCCTGTCCGAAGACACGATCCGCAGAGACTTGCGGGAGATGGCGGCGGAGAAATTGCTGAAGCGGGTGCATGGCGGCGCGCTGCCGCTCTCCCCGGAGCTGCCGGATTTCACCGCCCGGCAGGCGGTTTCATCGGATGTGAAGCGGCGGCTCGGTGCCTATGCCGCGAACATGATCAAGCCTGGCCAGACCGTGTTTCTCGACGGCGGCACTACAAATGCCGAGATCGCCCGTCACCTCCCGAAGGATATCGCCGTCACCATCGTCACCCACAGCCCGACGATAGCGGGCGAATTGGAACATCATCCCCTGACCGAGGTAATCCTGATCGGCGGCAAGCTTTACAAGCATTCGATGGTGGCAACGGGTGCCGTCGCCATGGCGGCGATCGCATCCATAAGGGCCGACATCTTCTTTCTGGGCGTCACTGCCATCCATCCCGCACGCGGTTTTTCGACCGGTGATTTCGAGGAAGCGGCTATCAAGCGGCATATCGCGCAATGCTCGGCCGAAACCTATGTATTGGCGACAGCCGAGAAACTCGATGCGGCCTCGCCATGCCAGATCCTGCCGACAAAGAGCGTTTCCGGCCTGATCGTGCCGTCCGATATTCCGGAAGAAAGCCTGATGCCTTACCGGGAAACCGAGATGCCGATCCTCCTGGCCTGACGCCGCCACTACGCCCGACAGACAGAGGTAAATCCACGCGAGGATTTGCGTTGCCGTCACCCTGATACAGTCGGTGATCGCTTTGTCTTGCGGTCGTCGCCAATCAAGCTTACCTCAATGTGCTCAGAGGTTACGATCGCCCATGAACGAACGCCGCATTCATCAGCTCTTCGAAATCAGCGTTCTGTTGAAGGGCGCGCATGCCTTGATCGAATGCTTTGGCGGCATTGTCCTCGCGCTCGTCAGCACGGAGTCCATCCTTCGGCTGGCCAACAGGGTCACGCAGCCCGAACTTCTCAACGATCCGCATGACTTCATCGCGGCACATCTGCTCGCCTCGGCGCAGGATTTTTCAGTCGGCACAAAGAACTTCTATGCCTATTATCTGCTGAGCCACGGGCTGGTGAAGGTGCTGCTGGTCATCGGCCTGCTCAGGGGCAAGATGTGGGCCTATCCGGCCTCGCTGGTGGCACTCGGGCTTTTCATCGTCTATCAGCTGTATCGCTTCACGGACACGCACGGCATCGGCCTCATCGTCCTCACCGTATTCGACCTCGTGGTGATGGCGCTGATCTGGCACGAATACAGGATCGTGCGGCAGCATGTCGCGACACGACAAGCCAGACGTCGGACCCAAGAGTAAAGCTTATGCCGCCGGCGCAGGCGCAGTCCGGATTCGGTAGGCGCATCGCCTGGCGCCGAGAAGGATGTGTTCTTCCCGATCGATCTGCGCGCCGAGCACTGCGCGGAAAGTCTCTAGTTCCGACCGGCAGAAGCCGGCGCAGGCACTGGCGGCAGCGCAGATGGGGCAGTGATTTTCTACCAGCATCAGCGAACCGTCATCCTCCTGCCAGTGATCGGCCATATAGCCTTCCTGCGTACGAATGGCCGCTAGTCTCGCGACGCGCGAAGGCAGATCGGCGGCGGCATCGATTTCGCCGCGATAGCGCCGAAGCGTGTCGGTTTCACGGGCCGAGATGACGGTGTCGACGGCATCCTGCCCCAGCTGGCTGACCATGGTCGCGAGCAAGGCGGCGGTCAGATGCGCATGGCCGTCGGGAAATTGCCGGTTGCCGGCGGCGGTCAGATGCCAGAACTGCCGTGGCCTGCCCCTGCCGGCCGAGGCCTCCGCGACCGGCTCGACCAATCCCTCCTCCGCCATCTTCGTCAGCTGCTGACGCGCCGCCTCGGACGATATGCCGAGTGCGCCGCCGATGGTGGCCGCCAATTGCGGTCCCTCGGTTTTCAACAGGATCAGGATTCGATTGACGGGTGATTGACGCATTTTTCCAAGTTTTCTCTTGTTTTAATTGGACGACCATGTAATTTTCCAAATTATAACTTGGAAAATAATCAACCGCTAGGGAAAATACCGAGGATTGCCGATGTCCAGCATCGAAAACACCGCCTCCCTCAAATCAGCCTCCATCTTCACGCTGTTCTCGCCAAGACTTCTGCCGGCAACGCTGATGCTTGGCGGCGGCGTCACGCTTTATGCCGTCGAATCCTACATCACAGCCACGATCGCCCCTTCGATCGTAAGGGACATCGGCGGCCTGGAACTCTTCTCATGGATGACGACGCTTTTCGTCGCCGCCGGTGTGCTTGGATCGATCACGGTCGCGACCCGGCCGAAGGGCATGGGACTGCGTGCCGTCTACGTCGTGGCGGCGCTTATCTTCGGCATCGGCAGCCTGGCCTGCGCCCTCGCGCCGGCCATGCCGGTGCTGCTCATCGGCCGCACCATTCAGGGCTATGGTTCCGGCATGCTGTCCGGCCTTGCATATGCCTTCATCCGCTTCGTTTATCCCGAACCGCTCTGGCGCAGAGCATCGACGCTTTACGCTGCCATATGGGGTGTGGCGACGGTGCTCGGACCGACGCTCGGCGGCCTCTTCGCCGCGGGCGGCGCCTGGCGGGAGGCCTTCATCATTCTCGTACCCCTGACTGTCCTCATGGCAGTCTCGGGACGCTGGCTGCTGCCCGATGTCGCGGATGATCGGATCGATACTCGGACGCCACTGATCCAGATCATACTTCTGCTTGCCGCCGTCTTCTTCGTGAGCCTGGCCGGCACGAGCGAGCATGGATCCTATAAGATCGTGCTGATCGCCGTTTCGATCGCACTCGTGACCGCGATGGTGCTGATCGAGCGCAAGAGCGAGGTGCGGCTCCTTCCCTACGGTGCCGTCATGCTCGGCAATCCGATCGCGCGGCTCTATCTGACGATATTCACACTGATGCTGGTGCTGACAAGCGACATCTACATTCCGTATTTCCTGCAGGCACTCCACGGCGTAACGCCACTGATCTCGGGCTACCTCGTCGCGCTGGTCGCACTGGGCTGGACAATCGCGGCTTTCTTCAGCGCATCGTTTTCGGGAAGACAGGCTGCAATCGCCATTATAACCGGGTGCATCCTGGAGACAGCAGCAACAGCATCGCTGATCCCATTTCTGGCAACCGCAACGCCCTTCATCGAACTTGCAGAGTTCGCGCCTGCCGTCATCGGCATGTTCCTGATGGGCTTCGGCGTCGGTCTCGGCTGGGCGCATCTGGTGACCAGGATCATCGGCATCGCGAAGAGAACCGAACAGGACAAGGCCTCGGCCGCCATTTCGATGACGCAATCGCTGGGCGGTGCATTCGGCGCAGCCGTGGCCGGCGTCATCGTCAACGGCGCTGGCCTCACCCATCCCGGCGGAATTGCCGGCAGCCTCTCGGCCGCGACCTGGCTTTACGCCCTGATGGCCTTGCCAGGTCTGATCGCGATCGCTCTGTCCTTCACGATCAAGCCAGCTTCAGCATGATCTTGCCGATGTGGTCGCCCGTTTCCATCAGCCGATGCGCTTCGACCACGTCGTCGAAGGAAAAGACCTTGTGAATGACGGGGGCAACCGTGCCCTCGTCCAGCAGCGGCCAGACCTGCGAGAGAAGGTCGTCGCGGACGGCCCGCTTTTCCTCCGCCGTGCGCGGGCGCATGGTCGAGCCGGTCACCGTCAGGCGCTTGACCATGATCGGCTGCAGGTTGACCTTGTCTGCGACAGCGCCGCCAAGAAAGGCAATGATCGAAAGGCAGCCGTCGCGGGCAAGCGAGGCCAGATTCTTTTCCAGATAGGCCGCGCCGATCATATCGAGGATGACATCGACGCCGTGTTCCGTCTCGGCCTTGATGACCTCGGCGAAATCCTCCTCTTTATAATTGACGGCCCGCTTCGCGCCGAGTTTCTCGCAGGCCTCGCATTTTTCCTTCGAGCCGGCGGTCGTATAGACCGTCGCACCGAACACGCGGGCAAGCTGGATCGCCGTCGTGCCGATACCGCTGGAGCCGCCGTGGATCAGCACGCTTTCGCCTTCGGTGAGGCCCGCCATCTGGAAGAGATTGGCCCACACCGTGAAGAAAGTTTCAGGGAGTGCGGCTGCGCGCACGGCATCATAACCATTCGGGAAACGGAGCGCCTGGCCGGCGGGAAGCACGCAATATTCCGCGTAGCCGCCGCCATTGGCGAGACCGCAGACCTTGTTGCCGATCGCGAATTCGGTCACGCCGGAGGCGACGTCCACGACCTCGCCGGCGATTTCGAGACCCAGAACAGGGCTTGCCTCTTTCGGAGGGGGATAAGTGCCTTGCCGCTGCGCCACATCCGGCCGGTTTACGCCCGCAGCCTCCACTCGAACCAGGATCTCGCCCGGCTTCAGGGTCGGCAGAGGCTTGCGGCCGATGGTCATGACCTCAGGCCCGCCGAAGGATGGCAGATCCACGAAACGCATTTCAGACGGCAAGGGCATGGCGCAATCTCCTCTCCCAGCAAAGCAGTCGAGATAGTTTAGCGCAACGCGCTTGAAAAGGATCGATTGGGACAGGGCGTCAATTCGTCTCGGCCAAGCCGAGGAAGGCGACGCCGATCACGCTTTCCTTCGCCTTCGCCTTGATGCCCGCGATGGAAGTGCTGACCCGATTGATGTTGTCGATCACCAGTCCCTCGGGCAGTTGCAGGATGCCGATCGAGCAGCGCATCAACGGGAATTCAGCCTCGGCGCCGCTGCGGTCATGGCCGTGAATGCGGCCGGCAGCACGATCCTCCGCCGAATAAAGTTCGAGAACATCGGCATGGAAATCGGCAAGCAGCCGATCCAGAACTTCGTGAAGCTCCTGCGTGTTCCAGCCGGTGACGCCGATAAAGAAGTCGTCGCCGCCGACATGACCAAGGAAATGGCGTTCAGCAAAGAAATAGCGGCGCATCAGTGCCGCAAACAATGAAATGGCATGATCGCCGAGATGGAAGCCGTAAGCGTCATTGAACGGCTTGAAATTATCGAAGTCGCAATAGCAGAAATGCCTGATCTCATCGCCATCGCGGCCGGCGCTCTGCATGAAGTCGTGGATTGCCCGATTGCCCGGCAGGCCCGTCAATGGATTCTGGTCCTGTGCGATCTTCAGCTGCTTTTCGTTGATGACCTTGATGAGAGAGGCAGCGGAGACGATGCCGGCATAATGCGTGCCTTCGGTCACGATCAGGCAATCGCTGCTTTCCATATTGGCGAAAATCGTCATCAACGTATCGGCATCGGAATCAAGCCCGACGATCGGCGCCATCTCGACGAAATGCGAGATCGAACGCTTGTAGACCTTGTTCTTCAAAAGGTCGCGGCCGAAAGGCTGATAGATATATTCCTTCAGCTGGTATTCGTGAATGATCCCACGCGGCTCATCATTGGCGTTGACGACCGGGAAATAGGCGCGGCGCGGATTCCGGCGAAAGAGCTCGAAAACGCTGTCGATGCTGTCGCTTTCGCGGATCGTCGGCAGCACTTCGATCTGCTTGCGGATCAGGATCTCATCGAGCGACTGGCTGTTGCGCGCTGTCTTGCCCAGATCCTGAAGATGCGGAAAGCTCGGCTTCAGTTCATTGACGAGCACGGTTGGCCGCGCGATGAACCAGCCCTGCACGAGATCGACACCGAATTCCCGGCAGGTCAGGAATTCCGCCTCGGTCTCGATACCCTCGGCGATAACGCGCGTGCCGAGGACATGGGCGATGTTGACGAGATTTCGGAGAATATGGCGCTTACGGGCGCTGCGGTCGATATCGACAATGAAATGCCGGTCGATCTTGAGGTAATCGACCGGGTAGTCGGACAGAAGCTTCATTTCGCCATGACCGACACCGAAGTCGTCGATCGCCAGCTTGAAGCCAGCATTGCGCATTTTCCCGACCAGTGCGGAAAATTCCGGTACGATGGTATTATCGAAGCGTTCGGAGAATTCGAAGCAGACGGAAGACGGCGAGAGGCCAGCCTTTCTCATATGCTGCAGCAAACTGTCGACCAATACCGCACCCTGCGGAATCAGGCGGACATCCAGATTGAGAAAAAGGGTTGCGACAGCGATATTGGGCAGCGTGGCAAACTTCGCCAGCGCCCGGCTCGTGATCATCTGCTCCAGCCCGAAAAGCTGGCCTGTGCGTTCGGCCTCATCGAGGATGTCGACCGGGCTGTTGAAGCCGATGCGTTCATGCCCGCGCATCAGGGATTCATAGCCGAAAACCGCGCCGGTACCGGCCTCAACGATCGGCTGAAATGCATTTTCGATCACGAGTTTGGCGAGAGTGACAATCTGGTCGCTGGCATAGCGGCGCAATACGCCCGGCTCGACTGCGGCAGTCAGGGACATGCCCATCTCCACTTGCGGATTCTGTTCTAATTTATTTAAGTAAAACTTTGGATTTATCGCGATTTCGACCCAAGATGCGCCATAAAATGTCAACGAAACCTTTCCCGTATGTGAAAGTTTCATGAATGGTAAAGCAATGTTAACCATTCGCAGAGACAAAAAACAGACGGCTTGAATGCGCCGCCCGAGGGCTTCGAAGCTAGCTGTGCGAATGCCGTTCCGCCTCATAGTCGGCGAACATGTCTGCAACGCAACGACTGTCCCTTGCAGTCTCGCCTATATCGTTGGCGGCATGCGGCACATCGCAAATATCGCCACGCTTACGGGCCGCATCCCACATGCGCAGCGCCTCCCGCACGACTTCGCTGCTCGAGGCATAGGTGCCGTTGTCGATTGCGGCGCGAATGCCAGCAGCCTGAAGTGGAGAGATGGAAACCGTTACCATCGGCATGATATTCCTCCCTTGACGTTATCAAGCGGAATTTTCGCTGGAGATATGTTCCGCGGCCTCGACCGGTGCTTCCAAGGCATGTCCCTCAGACATGCGCGCTCCAGATAATGGCACGGTCGCTACATCAATTCGACGCCGCTCCGCCCTAGACGGCAGCGGGCCAGAGAGTAACGCCGCTCACGCTCCTTGTCAAAGAGTGGGGGTTCGTTACCTCCTGCAAGGAACTCCCTTATCGCCTGAGCACAAACCCGAAAACCACCAGCGTCCAGCCCTGAAAAATCAGATCGAAGGCCAGGAAGAGGCCGAGGATCCAGAGGCTGTTGACCGGCCAGCCGACTGCAATCGCGATGCCGGCGACAGCGGTCGCAAGGCCGCTGATGACGATCCAGACCCAGCCGCGCTGCGGCTTCAGCTTGCGTCCGACCCAGACACGAAACGTGCCGGCTATGAGCAGCGCGATGGCGAGAAACAGGGTCAACGCTTCGGAGGCCAGCAGCGGATTGGCGAAGGCAAGGACACCGGCAATCGTATAGAGCATGCCGCTGAGCACCCAGAACAGGACATGCTCCCACCCCCTCACCTGAAAGGCATGGGCCAGATGCACGATGCCGCCGATCAGCATCAGTATGCCGATATAGTAGACCGATGCCACAGTGGCGATGAACAGATTGCCAAGGGCGATGCCGCCGCAGATCAGCAGCAAGATGCCAAGACCAACAAACCAGCCCCACTTGTTGCGCATTGCGGATGGGGGAACTTCATCAAGAATATCGACCATGACTGCACCTCCTCCTCTACGGAAGTATGGCACAGAAATGCTTCGCGGAAAGAGGCGACGGGTTTTTCGCCCGGGATCATCCGGCACGTGATTTTTTTATTGATTGATCAGTCAATCAAAAATACATTTGCGTTGTTTTTGAGAGGTTGACCCGTGCCGAAGGTCGGAATGGAGCCGGTGCGCCGTAAGGCGCTGGTGGATGCAGCGATGCGCGTGATCGGAGATCACGGCTCGCTGACCGTCACCATGTCCGAAATCGCCAAGCAGGCCGGCGTTTCCCCCGCCCTTGCGCATCACTATTTCGGCAGCAAGGAACAGCTGTTGATCGAAACCGTCCGCGTGCATCTGCAGCGGCTGCGCGACAGCGTCGTGACAGCGTTACAGGCGGCCGAGACGCCGCGCGAAAAGCTCTCGGCCGTCATCCGCGTCAGCTTCCAGGCCGATCAGTTCGCACCGGAGACGATCGCCGCCTGGCTCGCCTTCTACGCCGAAGCGCAACGTTCGGAGGAGACGCGCCGTTTTCTCGTGATCTACGCGCGCCGGCTGCATTCGAACCTCGTTGCCAATCTCAAGACCCTGTGCCCGGCTGGCGACGCGGAGCGCATCGCCGAGGGCGCGGCTGCGATGATCGACGGGCTCTATATCCGCCAGGGCCTCGGATCCGCGCCGATCAGCACCGAGGCCTCGATCGCGCTGACGGAAGACTATCTGACGACCCATCTCAACGCGCTGAAAGGCTGAAGGCCATGCTGACCGTCTGGGGCCGCAAATCGTCATCCAACGTGCAGGCGCTGATGTGGTGCATCGGCGAGCTCGGTCTTGCCTATGAACGCATCGATGCCGGCTTCACTTACGGCGTCAACGACACGCCGGAATTCCTCGCGATGAACCCGAACGGCACCGTTCCGGTGTTGCGCGACGGCGATGGCGACCCCTTGTGGGAAACAGGCGCCATCCTGCGCTATCTCGCAGCACAATATGGCAACGATGCCTTCTGGCCGAAGGATGAGCGGCAGCGCGCCCAGATCGACAAATGGGCCGAATGGGCAAAGATCAATATCGCCCTGAATTTCACCGGTCCGGTGTTCTGGCGGGTGGTGCGCACAGCCCCTGCACTCAGAGACGAGAAGGCGATCGTTGCGGCCGTTGCCGCGCTTGCTACGAAGCTTGACATCGCCGAGTCGCAGTTCGGACGGCACCGCTTCCTCGCCAGCGATAATCTGACGCTTGCCGACATACAATTCGGGCATGTTCTCTACCGCTATTTCGACATCGACATCCGGCGCCCCGACCATCCGCGGCTGCGGCGCTATTACGAAAACCTCACCGAGCGGCCTGCTTTCCAAGAGCATGTCATGGTGTCCTATGAAGAATTGAGGGTTCTATAATGCGCGCACAACCGAAAGCCTCGCATTTCATCGACGGGGAATATGTCGAGGACACCGACGGCACCGTTATCGAAAGCATCTATCCTGCGACCGGCGAGGTGATCGCCCGCCTGCATGCGGCAACGCCCGCCATCGTCGAAAAGGCGATCGCCGCTGCCAAGCGTGCGCAGCCGGAATGGGCGGCCATGAGCCCGACGGCGCGCGGCCGCATCCTGAAGCGAGCCGCCGACATCATGCGCGAGCGCAACCGCGAGCTCTCCGAGCTGGAGACGCTGGATACGGGCAAGCCTATCCAGGAAACCATCGTCGCCGACCCCACCTCCGGCGCCGACAGCTTCGAATTCTTCGGCGGCATCGCGGCAGCCGGCCTCAACGGCTCCTACATACCGCTCGGCGGCGACTTCGCCTATACCAAGCGCGTGCCGCTCGGCGTCTGCGTCGGCATTGGCGCATGGAACTACCCGCAGCAGATCGCCTGCTGGAAGGGCGCGCCGGCGCTGGTCGCCGGCAACGCCATGGTGTTCAAGCCTTCGGAAAACACACCGCTCGGCGCGCTGAAGATCGCCGAAATCCTGATCGAGGCTGGCCTGCCGAAGGGTCTCTACAATGTCATTCAGGGCGATCGCGAAACGGGACCGCTGCTTATCAACCATCCTGACGTTGCCAAGGTATCGCTGACCGGTTCGGTGCCGACCGGCCGCAAGGTCGCGGCTTCTGCCGCGGGCAACCTCAAGCACGTCACCATGGAACTTGGCGGCAAGTCGCCGCTGATCGTCTTCGACGATGCCGATATCGACAGCGCCATCGGCGGCGCGATGCTCGGCAATTTCTATTCGACCGGCCAGGTCTGCTCGAACGGCACGCGCGTCTTCGTCAACCGCAAGATCAAGTCCGAATTCCTGAAGCGCCTGAAAGTGCGCACCGACGCCATGCTCATCGGAGACCCGATGGATGAGGCAACGCAGATCGGTCCGATGGTCTCCTGGGCGCAGCGTGAGAAGGTGCTCGCCTACATCGAAAAGGGCAAGGCCGAGGGTGCGACGCTACTGACCGGTGGCGGCATACCGAACAATGTCGCGGGCGAAGGCTACTATATTCAGCCGACCGTGTTTGCCGACGTTACCGACGATATGACGATCGCGCGCGAAGAGATTTTCGGGCCGGTCATGTGCGTTCTCGATTTCGACGACGAGGCCGAGGTGATCGCCCGGGCCAACGCCACCGAATTCGGCCTCTCCGGCGGCGTCTTTACCGCTGACCTTACCCGCGCCCACCGCGTCGTCGATCAGCTCGAGGCCGGCACGCTCTGGATCAATACCTACAATCTCTGCCCGGTCGAAATCCCCTTCGGCGGCTCCAAGCAATCTGGCTTCGGCCGCGAGAATTCGCTGGCGGCACTGGAGCACTATTCGGAATTGAAGACCGTTTATGTCGGCATGGGACCGGTACAGGCGCCTTATTGATGCAACCTCGGGGCTCGACCTTGCCCTTCGAGGCGGCCACAGGGAGATAAATATGCAACAAGCAGATTTCGTCATCGTGGGCTCGGGTTCGGCCGGCTCCGCCATGGCTCACCGCCTGTCGGAAGACGGCAAGCATTCGGTCATCGTTCTGGAGTTCGGCGGCAGCGATTTCGGCCCTTTCATCCAGATGCCGGCGGCGCTCGCCTGGCCGATGAGCATGGATCGCTACAATTGGGGCTATCTCTCCGAGCCGGAACCGCAACTCAACAACAGGCGCATCACCGCACCACGCGGCAAGGTGATCGGCGGCTCCTCCTCGATCAACGGCATGGTCTATGTCCGCGGCCACGCGGAAGATTTCAACCGCTGGGAAGAACTCGGCGCTCAGGGCTGGGCCTATGCAGACGTGCTGCCCTACTTCAAACGGATGGAGCATTCGCATGGCGGCGAAGAGGGATGGCGCGGCACGGACGGCCCACTGCATGTGCGCCGCGGCGACGTCCGCAATCCGCTGTTCCACGCCTTCATCGAGGCCGGCAAGCAGGCGGGCTTCGAGGCGACGGAGGATTATAACGGCAGCAAGCAGGAAGGCTTCGGCCTGATGGAACAGACGACGTGGATGGGCCGGCGCTGGTCCGCGGCGACTGCCTATCTCAAGCCTGCGCTGAAGCGGCCGAATGTCACGCTCATCCGCTGCTTCGCCCGCAAGGTCGTCATCGAAAACGGCCGCGCAGTTGGCGTCGAAGTCGAGCGCGACGGCAAGATCGAGGTGATCAAGGCGAACCGCGAGGTGATCGTCTCCGCCTCCTCGTTCAATTCGCCGAAGCTGCTCATGCTCTCCGGCATCGGGCCTGGTCAGCATCTGCGCGACATGGGGATCGAGGTGAAGGTCGACCGGCCGGGCGTCGGCGCCAACCTGCAGGACCATATGGAATTCTATTTCCAGCAGACGAGCCTGAAGCCGGTGTCGCTCTATTCCTGGCTGCCCTGGTATATGCAGGGGATCGCCGGTGCGCAGTGGCTGTTCTTCAAGAAGGGGCTTGGCACCTCCAACCAGTTCGAAGCCTGTGCTTTCCTGCGTTCCGCGCCCGGCGTCAAGCAGCCGGATATCCAGTATCATTTCCTGCCTGTTGCCATCAGCTACGATGGCAAGGCGGCGGCCAAGAGCCACGGCTTCCAGGCACATGTCGGCTACAATCTGTCGAAATCACGCGGCAACGTCACGCTGCGCTCCTCAGATCCGAAGGACGATCCGCTGATCCGCTTCAACTACATGAGCCATCCGGAAGACTGGGAAAAATTCCGCCACTGCGTGCGCCTCACCCGCGAAATCTTCGGGCAGAAGGCCTTCGACGAGTATCGCGGGCCGGAAATCCAGCCGGGGCCGAATGTTCAGACCGACGATGAGATCGACGCCTTCCTGCGCGAACATCTGGAAAGCGCCTATCATCCCTGCGGCACCTGCAAGATGGGCTCGAAGGACGATCCGATGGCGGTGGTCGATCCCGACACGCGCGTCATCGGCGTCGATGGCCTGCGCGTTGCCGACAGCTCGATCTTCCCGCATGTCACCTACGGCAACCTGAACGGCCCTTCGATCATGACGGGCGAAAAGGCAGCCGACCATATTCTCGGCAAGCCGAGATTGGCGCGCTCGAACCAGGAGCCTTGGATCAATCCTCGCTGGGAGACGAGTGATCGGTAAAATTGGCGAGCATCAGTGATAGTCTTCTTCGCGCTGATGCCTGAGCGCCAATATCGTAACCGTCTCGCTGTCTTCGATCTCAAATAACGCTACACAACCCGAAGATCCGAAGGGAATAACGAGTTCGCGGAGAAGTGCGTTGTCTGCCGACGCCTTGCGGCAACTGAACGGAAAATTCTCCAGAAACTCCGTTGCCTTGGCGATTGCCTGATAGGCTCTTTCTGCAAGCTCGATATCTCTTTCAAGCAGATGGTCATAGAGCCGCTCGATATCTTCGAGCGCACCTTGAGAATAGCGGACGGCAAATATCATTTGTGTTTGGAAGCTTTGGCAGCTTCAAGCTTACCCTTCAGCCTTTCGAGCACACTATCTGCGCTATGATATATGCCGGTTCTACGTGCCTCCTCGCGTGCGGCAAGGCCGCGAGCGATAAATTCGGCCGTTGTCCGCCGATATTCGATTTGAGCACGCAACGAATTTTCCACAAATGCAGACAGGGTCTCGCCCTCCTGCAGCACGCTTTCGGCTGCGGCGCGCAAGGCGGGATCAACCCGCAGCGAGGGAATGGAGGCAGATTTCACGTATCAGCTCCTCTTCAGCTCCTCTGCATTGCAATTGCGATGCATTTTATTCGATTACTGGAGCACGTCAACGCGCGTATTACGCCTTGGCCCAAAAGAGAAATTCTGCAAGAAAGATCGATATCCCCATACGCCCTTGTGGTGAGCCGCCCTGGAAAATGTCTCCAAGAGGCAGGTGAACCATCCTATCGGTCAGACATCATATGCCCCCCATCTACCGCAAGTCCAAACTGCTCCGTCGTTCCCGTGTCATCTGGGGCTCTTTCAATCTCTGGCGGCCGCGCCTGGTGTTCTGGACGGGAGCTTTCGCGATCGGCGTGATCAGCGTGGGCTTTGCCAAGCTCGCCGATCTGGCGCAGCGGGCTTTTGCCGGCGTAACGCAATCGGGCGAGTGGATGTGGCTGCTGCCGCTTCTGCTGACGCCGCTCGGCTTCGTGCTATCAGCCTATCTCGCAGCGACGCTGTTTCCCAATTCGCAGGGAAGCGGCATTCCGCAGGCCATTGCCGCGCGACATCTGCATCACGAAGAGGACCGCACGAAACTGCTGTCATTACGGCTCGCTTTCGGCAAGATCGTGCTGACCATATTGGGGCTCTTGAGCGGCGCCTCGATCGGCCGCGAAGGGCCGACAGTTCAGGTCGGTGCTTCCTTTATGCTGGCCGTCGCACGCTTCGGCGGCATGGCGCAGGCAAAGGGGCTGATCCTCGCAGGCTCTGCTGCCGGTATCGCGGCTGCCTTCAACACGCCGCTTGCCGGTATCGTCTTTGCCATCGAGGAGATGAGCCGCACCTATGAATCCCGCGCCAATGGACTGGTCCTGACGGCCGTCATCCTGTCCGGCCTTGCGGCACTCGGCCTTTCCGGCAGCTACAATTATTTCGGCACGGCCGACGCCGCGCCGACCATGTTTCGGGATTGGATCGTCATGTTCATCTGCGGCGTTGGCGGCGGCGCGCTCGGCGCCACGTTCAGCGGTTTGGCGCTCTTTGCCGGCATCCGCATCCGCCGCTGGGCGCAGCCGCAGCCGCTCAAACGCATGCTGATCCTTGCCGGCTTTTGCGGGCTCGCCGTTGCAGCCATCGGCGTGTTCTCCGGCGGCCAGACCTTCGGCACCGGCTACCAGCAGGCCCGCGGCGCGGTGGAAGGACATGCGCTGCCGCCGCTCTTTTTTGCCGAGAAACTCGTGGCGGGATTCCTGTCGATGATATCGGGCATTCCCGGCGGCATTTTCGCGCCGTCGCTCTCCATCGGCGCCGGCTTCGGCAGCACTGTCGGCACGCTGGTCGGCGGCAGTATCGCACTGGCGGCAATTCTCGGCATGGCAGGCTATTTCGCAGGCGTCGTTCAGGCGCCGATGACCGCCTTCGTCATCATTCTGGAAATGACCGGCGACCACCAAGCCGTTATCCCGATCATGGCGGTGTCGATGATAGGCTATGTGACCTCGCGGCTGCTGTCGCGTGAGCCGCTCTATCACGGGCTGTCGCGCGTCTTCATTGCTGCAGCCATCCGCACACGGCGAGCCATGGAAAAAGAAGGCAGCGAGGAACACGTCGCCGGTTAAGGGAGAGGTCTGCTATTTTTGAGGAAATGACAGCAATATGTCTTCCTCGGCTTGCTCTACGCCATCAGCCTCGTGACTTCAGCTCCTTCGGGCTGCGTGATGGCATCGGCGATCGTCGTCGAGAACAGGACCTTGCGGGTCGCGTCCGCCACCCGGGCAAAGACATGGCGGATTTCGCAGGTCTGTTCGCCATCGCAATCGTCGCAGCGGCGATAGGCCGTGAGCGACAGACACGGCAGCGGCGCCAGAGGCCCGTCGATGACCCGCAGGATCTCTCCGAAGGTGATCTCGTTTGCCGGCTTGCGCAGGAGATAGCCGCCCTGCTTGCCGCGACGGCTGATGACGATGCCCTGATGTTTCAGGTCGAGAAGGATCTGTTCCAGGAATTTCTTCGGGATCTTCTGCTGAGCGGCGATGTCGGAAATCATCACCGGCTCGCCCGCCTCGGACTGGGCCAAGGCAGACAGCGCCCGCAGCGCATATTTTGCTTTCTGAGTAATCATTTCGAACCGCTTCACACACACATGCGATACGTTCGGCCGATCGATTCGGCCGGTCCGCCATAGAACTTCTGCGCCCTCGTCCCCAGGGCAATTTCGAAGCACTCACACCCATGGCGCAATGCCAGGAAACGCCAGCAACCCAGACTTGTTATCATTCTTCGTCGCTATGCCCATAGTTTAGCGCAAAATCCATCGCAGCGCATCATTTTGGGCATCACTTCCGATTTCCATTTGACAAGCTCTGTGTAACTCTACTATTTCTATAGACATTAAAGCAAGCACTTAAACATGGCGAGCCATATCAAGTGCTTCCAAAGGGCCGCTTCCGGCGTCAAAACGCCTTGGTTAACAGCCGAGGCGGTCGCTTTTCCTTATCGGTGCGGCTTCATGGAGATATTTACTCTCCATCTGCTCCCTTTCGAAATCTATTTTTCTGTCCGCTGCCGTTGCGAACTGCGATACTTGCGGCAACATCAGGACAGGATCCCCATGACTGCCATTACATCCATTGAAGAGGCCGCGACGCTCAACAGCAAGCTCGCATCGCTCGATCTTGCCGGCCGATTGTCTCTCGTCGCCGGCCTCGGTGGCCGTGCCGTGTTCACGACGTCTCTCGGGATTGAAGATCAGGTCATTACCGCGGAGATCGGAAATCATCGCCTGCCAATCGAAGTGGCAACGCTTCAGACCGGCCGTCTCTTTCCGGAGACGCTTGCCCTGATCGGCGAGACAGAAAGCCAATATGATATCAATATTGTCCGCTATGAACCGGAACAGGCCGATATCGATGCCTATGCCTCAAAATACGGTCTGAACGGTTTTTATGAAAGCGTCGAAGCCAGGCACGCCTGTTGTGGCGTGCGCAAGCTGAAGCCGCTTGCGCGTGCACTTTCAGGCGCGGCCATCTGGATTACCGGCCTGCGCCGTGGCCAGTCGGCCAACCGCGCCGATACGCCCTTTGCGGAATTCGATCCTGAGCGCAATCTCATCAAGGTCAACCCGCTGGCCGATTGGGACATCGACACCATCCGCGCTTATGTCGGCGACAACGGCGTTCCGGTGAACCCGTTGCATGCGCGCGGCTATCCCTCGATCGGCTGCGAACCCTGCACCCGGGCGATCAAGCCAGGCGAGCCGGAGCGTGCCGGTCGCTGGTGGTGGGAAAACGACGAAAAGCGCGAATGCGGCTTGCATGTTCACGAGGAAGACGCTGCCGCAGCACAATGAAACCCCCGCCGGATCCCGGCATCGATCCGAGGCGCGTCTCCTATGCCGCCGATCGACCGGGAGCCAACGCATCCATTCTTTCTGGCCAATATTCGGCCGGGACATGTGAAAGTTCTGGAGTGATAAATGCCCGATAGCCGTCCGGATACGGAAATCTCCAATCCGCAAAGCACAAAGCCACCGCTCGATCCGCATCTGAAGGCGCTTGAAAACGAGTCGATCCATATTTTCCGCGAAGTGGCAGCGGAATTCGAGCGTCCCGTCATGCTCTATTCGATCGGCAAGGATTCCTCCGTGCTGCTGCATCTGGCGCGCAAGGCCTTCTATCCCGGCCGCGTCCCCTTCCCGCTCCTGCATGTGAACACCGGCTGGAAATTTGCCGAGATGATCACCTTCCGCGACGAGATCGTGAAGAAGTACGACCTCGATCTGATCGAGCACATCAATCCGCGCGGCGCGGCGGAAAACATCACGCCCTTCACCCATGGCTCGGCGCG
>NZ_JAUQTZ010000106.1:0-21846 GCF_059803845.1 Rhizobium sp. UFLA01-1127
AAAATGCCCTTGACGATCAGCGGTGCCAAGCCAAGCGACGGCTCGTCCAGCAGCAGCAGTTTCGGGCGTGCCATCAGTGCACGACCGATCGACAGCATCTGCTGCTCTCCGCCGGAAAGCGTTCCGCCGCGCTGCGACTGGCGCTCCTTCAGGCGCGGGAAGAGCGTGAAGATCTTCTCGACATCCTCATTGAAGTATTTGAGCTTGTCCAGGCTCGCACCCATCTGCAGGTTTTCATAGACGGTCATACGCGGAAAGATGCGCCGCCCCTCTGGCGATTGCGCGATGCGAAGCCTGGCGATCTCGTGCGTCGGCATGCGCGTAATATCCTGACCGTCGAAAGTAACCGAGCCGTTGCGTGCCTGCGGACTGCCGCAGATCGTCATCATCAGCGTCGACTTGCCGGCGCCGTTGGCGCCGATCAGGCTGACGATCTCGCCGCTGTTGACTTCGATGTCGACCCCGGCAAGGGCGCGGATATTGCCGTAATAGGTCTCGACACCCGCGACTTTCAAAAGTGCTTGCCCCGCCATCAATTTTCACCCTCTTGGAGGTGTTCGACTTCCGCAATCACCTCTTCCACTTCCTCATCTTCGACGCCCAGATAGGCGGCGATCACGCGAGGGTCGTTCTTGACCTCATCCGGTGTGCCGTCGGCAATCTTCTGCCCATATTCGAGCACGATGACATGGTCGGAAATTTCCATGACCACGGACATGTCGTGTTCGATCAGAAGGATCGATGTGCCGGTGTCCTTGCGGATGCTGCGAAGGAATTCGTTCAGGACCAGAGATTCGCGAGGGTTCAGACCGGCGGCCGGCTCGTCCAGGCAAAGCAGTTCCGGACCCGTGCACATGGCGCGGGCAATTTCCAGGCGGCGTTGCGCTCCGTAAGGAAGGTCGCCGGCCGGATCGTCAGCCCGATCGATGAGATCGGCCTTTTCGAGCCAGAAGCGTGCAAGCTCGATCGCATTCTTCGCCTCGGACCGGTAGGGGCCGATGCCGAGCAGGCCGAGGATCGTATAGCCGGAGGCACGCATCAGCTTGTTGTGCTGCGCGACCAGCAGATTTTCGAGCACGGTGAGACCCGAAAACAGCCGGATGTTCTGGAAGGTACGCGCCACCTTGGCTTCGCGCGTGATCCGAAAATCCGCAAGCCGCTCCAGGAGGTATTCCTTGCCGTTATTCTGGTTGAGGCTGATCATGCCCATGGTTGGCTTGTAGAAGCCGGTGATGCAGTTGAACACCGTCGTCTTGCCGGCACCGTTCGGCCCGATCAGCGCCGTGATGTCACCACGCTTCGCCTCGAAGGAGAGGTCGTTGATCGCCATCAGGCCGCCGAACTTCATCGACAGGTGATCGACCTTCAGCAGGATGTCGTTAGGGGTTGCGGTCACAGCATTCATCAGCCGTGGCCCTCCTTGGTAAAGCTGCCGGAGACCGCTTTTCGCTCCTTGAGGAAGGCGGTCGGTTCTCGAGTCCCAACAAAGCCGCGCGGCTTGATGATCATGACGACCACCATGGCAAGCCCAAAGATCAGCATGCGGTAGAGTTCCGGAGTGAAGTCTTCACCGAAGAACAATTTGAGGAAACTCATGTTGCGCAGCAATTCGGTACCGCCGACCATGGCGATCGCGGCAATCGCAATACCCTTCAGTGACCCCATGCCGCCGAGAACGACGATGGCGAGGATCACGGCGGATTCGAGGAACACGAAGGATTCCGGCGAGACGAAGCCCTGACGCGCGGCAAAGAAGGAGCCGGCGAAGCCGCCGAACATGGCTCCCGTGGCGAAAGCGGTCAGCTTCGTCGTCACGGTATTGATCCCAAGCGACCGGCAGGCGATTTCATCCTCGCGCAACGCTTCCCACGCACGTCCGATCGGCATGCGCCGCAACCTGATCGTCACATAAGCGGTCAGCATGCACAGGGCCAGAATGACGTAGAACAGGAAGATCTTGTACCAGGCCGACGAAATCGGCAGGCCAAGGGTCCGGACGATATTGTGCGGATCCTTCATATCGAAGGTATAGAGGCCGAACAGCGATGCCTTGGTAATGTTGGAGATGCCGAAACTGCCGTTCGTCACATCAGTCCAGTTGGTCAGCACGATGCGGATGATTTCGCCGAAAGCCAGCGTCACGATCGCCAGATAGTCGCCGCGCAGGCGCAGAACCGGGAAACCGAGGATCATGCCCCAAAGACCGGCGAGAATGCCGGACAGCGGCAGAAGCAGCCAAAAGGACAGGCCGAAATGCAGCGACAACAGAGAATAGGAATAGGCGCCGACCGCGTAGAAGGCGACATAACCCAAATCAAGCAGGCCGGCGAGGCCGACGACGATGTTCAGGCCCCATGCAAGCATCACGTAAATGAGGATCTGGATGCCGAAATTGTCGACATAGGTCAGCGAACCCTGCGGCCCCAGGAACGCCACCGCCGCCAGCGGATAGATGAGCAGCAGCACGAGCGCGATCTTGCTGAAATGTTTGGCGGCGAAGCTTGGTTCACCCTCCACCACGACGACCTTGCCTCTGGCTGCCTTCCGCGCAGCCAGATACGGCTGAACGAAAACCGTCATGACGAAGCGGCCAACAGCGGCAATCGCAACAATGGAGGCCAGCAAACCCCAGCGCTGGACGATGATCAGCTTGTTGTCGATGTTCTGGTCGGTCCTGAGACCGATGTAGAGGACGAACATGCCGAAGGCTATGAGCGCGGTCCAGAAGGCGTCCGTAATCCCTCTCTGGACAAGGCCGGGCGCGGTCTTGCCTGCAACGAAATTTGAATGTGCCATGGCGTTATACCTTTTCGACTTCCGGCCGGCCGAGAATACCCGTCGGCTTGAAGATCAACACGTAGGCCAGGATGCCGTATGTCGCGACATCCTTATACGCGATAGCGAAATTACCCGACCAGAACGACTCGATGAAGCCGATCATCAGACCGCCGAGAACGGCGCCGGGCAGCGAACCGATGCCGCCGAGGACCGCCGCGGTGAAAGCCTTGACGCCCGGTACGAAACCGTCCGTAAAGTTGGCGACCCCATAATACATCAGATACATCGTACCCGCGACCGCAGCGAGTGCCGCACCCATGATGAAGGTGACGGAAATCGTGCGATCGACATTGATGCCGAGCAACGCCGCCATCTTGCGATCCTGCTCGGTGGCACGCTGGGCGCGGCCGAGCGCCGTCTTGTTGACAAGATACCAGAACGCCGCAAGCAGCACCACCGTAACGATGAAGATGATGATCTGCTTCAGCGACACCGAGACGCCGCCGAAATTGAAGACATCGCCAATCAGCGTCGGGATCGGCTTGTTGCGCGGTCCCTGAGCGACCTGGATGAAGTTCGACAGCACGATCGACATGCCGATCGCCGTGATCAGCGGCGCAAGGCGGAACGAACCGCGCAGCGGCCGATAAGCCACGCGCTCGATCACCCAGTTCCAAAGGCTCGTCATCAGCATGGCGATGATGAGCATCACCAGCAGCATGATTGCCACCGGCAGACCGGCGAAGAGCGAGACGAGGACCAGATAGGTGATGAGAGCGGCAAAGCCGCCGAGCATGAAAACATCACCGTGGGCAAAATTGATCATGCCGATGATGCCGTAAACCATGGTGTAGCCAATGGCGATCAGGCCGTAGATAGACCCGAGAGTCAGCCCATTTAAGAGCTGCTGGATAAAATAATCCATATGTCATTTCCCCTGGATGCGGCGCAAGCGACCACATCTCTTATTACTTTTTTTGGTGCCTTCGAGAGGCCCGTGACCGCGATTCCATACTGCTTTCGAAGGAAATGTGAAGCCAAAAAGGCAAGAAATTGACAAATTCTTTTCAAATCGCCGTGCGCTGATGCGAATCCGACCAAAAATAATACAAAAGCGGCAGCTTATGGCTCAAATTTAGCCAAAACCGTTTGGCGACATGTCCGCTCTGAAAAGCTTTTGTCAGCCACGGGCTGGCCAAGCCCGCGGCCGTCGCCTGCAGCCCGGCGGCTACGAGCGCATCCGCGCGCCATCCGCATCGAACAGCGGTTCGACCTGAAGCCTTGCCGGTAGAAGCTCGCCGAGCAATTCGATCGCCCAGCCCTGCGTCTCGTCGGCGATTTCCTTCGGCACATAGCCGATGGCGAGCGAAAGGCCGGAAGCATGGGCATAACCGCCCGACGTTACCCAGCCGCAGACCGCGCCGTTGTGATAAATGGGCTCATCACCGATGACGTCGGCGTCTTTGGCCGCAAGAACGAAGGTGCGCAGCCTAAGCGTCCCGCCCTCCGCCTTCTCCTTGGCAGCGCTGGCCTTGCCGATGAAATCGGCTTCCTTGGACAGCGCCACGAATCGGCCGAGGCCGGCTTCGAGCGGCCCGTAGAGCGGCCGGTATTCGCGCGCCCAGCTGCCATAGGACTTGTCGAGACGCAGCGCGTTCAGCGCCCTGAGACCAAAGAGCCGAATGCCGAACTCCGCGCCCTCCCGCATCAGAAGGTCGAAGATGCAGCGCTGATACTCCGGCTTCATCCAAATCTCGTAGCCAAGATCGCCCGTATAGGAGACGCGGCCTACGATGGCAGGCGCCATGCCGAGATCCATACGACGGATGGACATGAAGGGGAACGCTGCCGAGGAAAGGTCCTGATGGGTCAGCTTCTGCAAGAGCTTGCGGGCATTCGGGCCGGCGATCGAAAGCCCGAGCAGCGAAAGGCCGAGTGCCTGGAGCTCGACCGAGCCATCCTTCGGCAACAGGCTCTCGAACCAGCGCATGTGGTAGGCTTCGGCGATGCCGGAACCGATGAGAAGGAAATCCGCCTCTCCAAGCTTCGCCAGCGTGAAATCGCCGATCAGCTTGCCGTCGTGCTTCAGCATCGGCGCCAGCGTCATGCGGCCGGTGGCCGGAATGCGGCAAGTCAGCAGCCTGTCGAGGAAAGCCTCCGCCCCCGGTCCCTTGACCGAATATTTGGCAAAGCCGGACGTCTCCATCAGGCCGACGCTCTCGCGCACCGCCTTGGCTTCGGCGCCGACGACGTCGAAGTCGTTGGAGCGGCGCCAGGAGAATTGATCGGCCTCACCTTGTGGGGCAAACCACAGAGCCTGTTCGAGGCCGTAATAGGCGCCGAAGACGCCGCCGGCCTCCCTCAGTCTGTCGTAGATCGGCGTCGTCAGCAGCGGCCGCGCAGCCGGCAGTTCCTCGTTCGGATAGCGGATGGAGAAGCGGCGGGCATAGTTTTCGCGCACCTTGGCGTTCGTATAGGCGAGCGTCGCATAATCGCCGTAGCGGGAGACATCCATGGCGAAGACATCGAAGCCCGGATCGCCATAGATCATCCAGTTGGCGAGCGCGAGACCCACGCCGCCGCCCTGGCTGAAGCCGGCCATGACTGCGCAGGCCGACCAGTAATTGCGCAAGCCGCGCACCGGGCCGACAAGCGGATTGCCATCCGGCGAGAAGGTGAAGGGGCCGTTGATGATCTTCTTGATGCCGGCATTGTTGAAGGCCGGGAAGTGGCGGAAGCCCACTTCCAGCTCCGGCGTGATACGCTCGATATCCTCTGCCAGCAGCTCGTGGCCGAAATCCCAGGGCGTTGTCACCGGCGACCATGGGCGGCAGGCCTTCTCATAGGTGCCCATCAGCATGCCCTGGCGTTCCTGGCGCAGATAGATCTCGCCATCGAAGTCGACGCAGTGCATCAGCTCCTTGCCCGTGGTCCTGTTGAAGTCGACGACCTCGGGCATGTCCTCGGTGATCAGGTACATATGTTCCATGGCGAGCACCGGCAGCTCCAGCCCGACCATGCGGCCGACTTCGCGCGCCCAAAGGCCTGCGGCGTTGACGACATGCTCGGCGACGATTTCTCCCTGATTGGTAATGACGCGCCAGGAGCCGTCCTCGCGCGGCACCAACTCCTCCACCTTGGTATGCAGGTAAATCTCGGCGCCGTTCTTCTTGGCGGAACGGGCATAGGCATGCGTCGTGCCATAGGGGTCGAGATGACCTTCGACGGGATCGTAGAGCGCGCCGACAAACTGATCGGGATCGAGGAGCGGCATCATCTCATGCGCTTCCTTCGGTGTCAGCAGCGTCGCCTCCAGGCCGTTGTAGCGGCCTTTGGCGAGAATGGACTTCAGCCAATCGAAGCGCTGCGGGGTCGCCGCCAGCATCAGGCCGGAGGTCAGGTGCAGGCCGATATCCTGTCCGGAATACTCCTCGATCTCCTTGTAGAGCTCGACCGTATATTTCTGCAGCTTGGCGACATTCGGATCGCCGTTGATCGTGTGCATGCCGCCGGCGGCATGCCAGGTCGAGCCGGATGTCAGTTCGGAGCGCTCGAGCAGCACCACATCCGTCCAGCCGAATTTCGTCAGGTGATAGAGCACCGAACATCCGACGACACCGCCACCGATAACGACGACCTTGGCATGGCTTTTCATCTGGGAATCCCCTGTTCTCGGCGCGAAGCCGCCGGGTGTCTTCCCGCGCGACCGGCCTTGTTTGAGAGGAAACCTAGAGACTATCCGATGGGCCAAATAGCCCGAACTGCGAAACCGAAATGTCTGTTTGCGCCATCGCAATTGTTCGGATCGCGCCATCGCCATTCGGCAGAGCAAGCCTGTCGGCCAAACGCTCGATATCCGGTGCCGTAGGGTTTTTCAGTCGATGAAACCGGCCGTCAGAGCAAACTCCCGCCCCATCTCCATGATCTCCTCAAACACGTTGCCGGCATAGGAGCGCGGCACGATAATCTCGAAGCAGTCAGGTCCGGTGCGGGCGACGTTGGCACCGACATGGCAGCACAGCATGTTGGCCGACTGCCCCTCGGCAAAGGCCTGCGGATGCAGATCGACCGCTACGCATTTGGCAAGGATGCGACGGACGCTGGGACCGCAGATGCGGAGCAGCACGCGACCATCGCTTTGCTCGAAAAAAGAAATACGCGCGGGATCGAGCGTGAAGAGATCCCGCGCCACACTGTCGGTGCCGAGCGTATCCGACACCACGTACCATTCTCTAGGTCCGGCATCGCGAACGGATACGTCCTTCAATGCCTTCAGGCTTGCAAGAACCCCTTCCTGATCCCCAGCCCGCGCGAGCACGGAGAAAATGGCGGGATGACGCACGACGGCGAGATGATTCGGATTGGCGGCAGCCTCGAAGCCGGAAATATGATCTTCCAGCACATGCCTGTTCTGAAACGCGACGCTCATCGATCCATCACCCCAAAAGCTTCTTGTTGTCCGGATCGACGAAGACGGGACTGCAGACCTCCGCCGCCACTTCCTCGCCCCGCAATCCGTCCCAGACGACTACACGCTCGCCGATACGCTCTCGGCCGGACTTCAGGAAAGCGAGCGCGATGGAATGGCCGAGCGTCGGCGAGAAGCAGGCCGAGGAGACATGCCCCTGATCGTTCACCGTCGAAGGTCTCGCACCCTCTTTCAAAATATGTGCGCCCGCGTGAATTTCCTTCGCCGTGTCGATCGGCTTCAAGCCTACAAGCTGGCCGCGGTCGGCAGCAGTCAGGCCGAAGCGGGTCGACAGTCTCTTGCCGATGAAATCCGGCTTCTGCGTCGACATCATACGGCCGAGCCCGACATCATCAGGCGTCGTGCGGCCATCGAGTTCGTTATGGGTGACATGCCCCTTCTCGATGCGCAGCACGTTGAGCGCTTCGACGCCGTAAGGGCAGATGCCGTGCGCCTTGCCGGCCTCCATGATGGCATCGGCCACCGCCTCACCGTAGCCGGCGGGCACGGCGAGTTCAAAGGCCAGCTCGCCCGAGAAGGAGATGCGGAACAGGCGCGCCCTGAGCCCGCCCTTCAGCATGACTTCGGCAGCGGCGAGGAATGGGAAGAACGCGTCGGAAATATCGTCTTCGACGATCTGCTCCAGCACCAGCCGCGCGTTAGGGCCGGCAATCGCCATCTGCGCCCACTGATCGGACGAGGACACGAAACGAACGTCGAGCTGCGGCCAGAGCGTCTGCGCTGCGAATTCCATATGCGTCATCACCTCGCCGGCCATCGCCGTCGTGGTCGTCATGAAGAAATGATCAGGCGTCAGCCGGCTCGTTGTCCCGTCGTCGAAGATCATGCCGTCTTCGCGCAGCATCAATCCGTACCGCGCCTTGCCGATCGGCAGTTTCAGGAAAGCGTTGGAATAGAGGCGATTGAGAAACTCCGCCGCGTCCTTGCCGAAAATCTCGATCTTGCCGAGGGTCGACACATCGCACAGGCCGACATTGTTGCGCACGTTCACGACTTCGCGGTCGACGCTGTCGCGCCAGCCCTTCTCGCCCGGCCGGGCAAACCAGGAGGAACGATACCAAAGGCCGGCCTCCACGAAGGCGGCACCGTTCTTCTTCGCCCAGCCATGCAGCGGCGATTCTCTGACCGGCTGCGCGTGCTTGTCGCGCGCCGTGCCCGCCAGAGCGCCGAAGGAGACCGGCGTGTAGAACGGCCGAAACGTCGTCGTGCCGACGGCTGCCGGGCTGACGCCGCGCATGCCGGCAATGATGCCGGCAGCGTTGACATTGCCGAGCTTGCCCTGGTCCGTGGCCATGCCGCTCGTCGTGTAGCGCTTGGCGTGTTCCACATGGCCGAAGCCTTCGCGCAAGGCGAGGCCCAGATCCTTGGCATGGACGTCGTTCTGGAAATCGACAAATGCCTTGTCCTTCGCGCCTGGCACGTGCCAGATCGCCGCAAAGGACGGATCATATTCGCCCTCGACCTCGGGCAGATCTTCCGCATGAACCACGCGGCCCAGGCTTTTGATGACCCGTCGCGCCTTTTCTGCCCCGTCGGCAAGACAGCCGGAAACGCTCTCGATACCCGCAGCCGAGCCGGCAATCTCCAGCTCGCCGGAAACGATCGGCGCCATGAAAGCCTGCTTCTCATCCGACCAGACCGGCTTGGCGCCGCGCTGGCAGGCAAGATGGATGATCGGAGACCAGCCACCCGACATGGCAAGCGCATCGCAGGCGATGAGCTCATCCAGGCCGCCGCGATCGGCGATGGCGCCGCTGATGCGATACTTGCCCTTGGTCGCATGGACGGTTGCTCCATGCACCACCCGAACGCCCTGAGGAGCGGCATCGGCCGATGCGACGCGCGTGTCGAGGATGGCCGAAATCTCGACGCCTTCAGCGGCGAGATCAGCCGCAGTTCGGTAGCCGGAGCCGCCATTGGTAAAGACGGCGACCTTCTGCCCGGCAACGACACCATAGCGGTTGAGATAGCTGCGCATGGCGCCGGCCATCATCACACCAGGGCGATCATTGCCGCCGAAAACCAGCGGCCGCTCTTCTGCGCCGGATGCGAGGATGGCGCGCTTCGCGGCGATGCGCCAGAGCCGCTCGACCGGCAGATCGGGCGATGGCATCGCAACATGCTTCTGCACCTTCTCGACCGCGCCGAAGACATTGTCGTCATACCAGCCGAACACGGTGGTACGCGGCATCAAGCTCACGTTCTCGAAACTCTGCAGTTCCTCCAATGTCGCCTGGACGAAAGCATCCGAGGAAGCACCGCCGATCGTCAGCCGTTCCGACAACAGCGAGCCGCCAAGTCGAAAACCTTCATCTGCCAGCACGACGCGCAGACCGGCACGGGCGGCGGTCAAAGCCGCCATCAGTCCCGCCGGCCCCGAACCGATGACCAGCAGGTCGCAATGCGCCCAGGCCTTTTCGTAACGGTCCGGGTCGGCCTGCATCGCAGCCTTGCCGAGGCCGGCGGCACGTCGGATGATCGGCTCGTAGACCTTTTCCCAGAAAGCAGCCGGCCACATGAAGGTCTTGTAGTAGAAGCCCGCGCCGAGGAAGGGCGAGAACAAGCTGTTGACCGAGCCGATATCATACTTCAGCGACGGCCAGCGGTTCTGGCTCGCGGCCGTCATGCCCTGATAAAGCTCGGCAACGGTGGCGCGCGTATTCGGCTCGGTGCGCCCGTCCTTGCCGATGGTGACGAGTGCGTTGGGCTCGGCCGACCCCGCCGTCAGAATGCCGCGCGGGCGATGGTATTTGAAGCTGCGGCCGACCAGCAGCTGGTCATTGGCGAGCAGAGCGGCAGCGAGCGTATCCCCCTCGAGACCCTTCATCCCCTTGCCGTCGAACTGGAAGGAAAGCGGACGGCCGCGATTGACGAGACCGCCGCTCGACAGACGATAAGCAGTCATCTTCCCGCCTCCTTCGCCTTGTCCTCGGCATCTGTAACGGAAAAGACTTCATGGGTGACATTGCTGCGGTCGACGATCAGCCAGCGGCGGCAACCGGCGCTGTGGTGCCAATATTCCTGAATTCGGCCGCGCTCGTTGTCGCGGATGAAGACATAGCGGTTCCAGTCCTCATCCGGCGCGGCCGGCGCCGGGCGGACGACGGAAGCGCCGCGAATGGAGAATTCTTCCTTGGGTCGCACGCCGCAATGCGGGCAGTTGATCAAGCTTGCCATTGGTATCGTGCCCTCAATGCAGGTTCGGCTGCGGACCCTTGCCGCCTTCGTCGATCGCGAAGCCGCGCTCGAAGCGGTCGAGACGCAGAAGGCGGCTGACATCGTGGCTCTCGTCCTTGGCGATCAGATGCGCGAAGCAGAAGCCCGAGGCCGGCGTCGCTTTGAAGCCGCCATAGTTCCAGCCGCAGTTCAGATAGAGATTTTCGATGGGCGTGCGGTCGATGATCGGCGAGCCGTCCATGCTCATATCCATCACGCCGCCCCAGCTGCGCAGCACGCGCACGCGCGACAGGCCGGGGATGAGTGACACCCCCTCCTCCATCGTGTGCTCGACGGTGGCGAGATTGCCGCGCTGGGCGTAGGAGCTGTAGTAGTCGATATCGGCACCGAAGATCAAGCCGCCCTTGTCCGACTGCGAGATATAGAAGTGTCCGGCGCCATAGGTGATGACGTTGTCGATGACGGGCTTCAACCCCTCGGAAACGAAGGCCTGCAGGACATGCGTTTCGATCGGCAATTCCAAATCGGCCATCTTGCCGAGGATCGAGGTATGGCCGGCAGCCGCAAGCGCCAGCTTGTTGCAGCCTATGAAGCCGCGATTGGTCTCGACGCCCGTTACAGCGCCGCCCTCATCGCGGCGAATGCCGATCACCTCACATTGCTGGATGAGATCCACGCCGCGGCTGTCGGCGCCGCGCGCATAACCCCAGGCGACCGCATCGTGCCGTGCCGTGCCGCCGCGCCGCTGCAAGAGGCCGCCGAGGATCGGGAAGCGTGCATGGTCGAAGTTCAGGTAGGGCATCATGCGGCGAACCTGCTCGCGATTGAGCAGCTCCGCGTCGACCCCATGCATGCGCATCGCATTGCCGCGCCGGGCATAGGCATCGCGTTGGCCATCGGAATGGAAGAGGTTGAGCACCCCGCGCTGCGAAACCATGGCGTTATAATTGAAATCCTGCTCCAGCCCTTCCCAAAGCTTCATCGAGAATTCGTAGAAGGGCTCATTGCCGGGCAGCAGGTAGTTGGAACGGATGATCGTGGTATTGCGGCCGACATTGCCGGAACCGATATAGCTCTTTTCCAGCACCGCGACATTGGTGATGCCGAACTCCTTGGCGAGATAGTAGGCCGTCGCCAGCCCATGCCCCCCACCGCCGACGATGATGATGTCATAATGCGGTTTGGGTTCCGGAGTCCGCCAAACCGGCTGCCAATGACGATTGCCCGAAAAAGCCTGTTTTAGAAGCTGATATGCCGAATATCGCATGCACTCATCCCGATACTGCCCGGCCGCACATTCGCACATGCAACAAAAACGACAAGTCCCGAAAGGACGAAAAAGCTTCGCAAACAGAACATGATCTTTTCCGAATGCGCAGCGACGGGCGGTGCTTGCCTCCCAGACATGCCGCCAGACCGCCGACCAGCCCGCCTCTTTGGAAAGTCGCACAACGCTCTGTTGCTAAAGCCCCGCTCACGCGCTAATCCGAAAGGAACCGGGGAATGGGAAATCTAAACTTCGCATTCGGAACTTCTTATCTATAATGTCCGGAGAGTTGAGGCGCGGATAGCGCGCGGAAGACGAAGAAGCAGATGCTTGCAACATTCGAAAAGGCGGCGCTCGAGGCAGGAAAGGCCATATTGGAGGTCTACCGTGCCGGCTATTCGGTTGTCTTGAAGCGGGACATGAGCCCCGTCACCCTCGCCGACGAACGCGCCGAAGACATCATTCTCCGGCATCTCCAGCGCGATTTCCCGCATATCCCGGCCATTGCCGAAGAGCAGGTTTCCGCCGGCAACATTCCGGAGGTTCGCGGACGCGCCTTCTTTCTAGTCGATCCGCTCGACGGTACCCGTGAGTTCATCGATCATCGCGACGAGTTCACCGTCAACATCGCCTACGTCGAGGATGGCATCCCGATACGCGGCATCGTCTATGCACCGGCGCTCGGTGTAGCCTTCACCGGCGAGCCCGGCAGAGCCCGCAAGCTGATCGTCGACGAGCATTTTTCGATTGTCGACCGACTGACGATAGGCGTACGCGAACGCCCGTCCAAGCTGACGGCGCTCGCCAGCCGCTGCAACAGCAATGCGAAAACAGAGACCTTTCTGACTGACAATGCAGTGTCCGGCTGCACGTCGATCGGTTCGTCGCTGAAATTTTGTCTGCTTGCCGAAGGCAAGGCTGATGTCTATCCGCGTTTCGGCCGTACCATGGAATGGGACACGGCAGCCGGCGACGCGGTATTGCGGGCGGCCGGCGGGACCACGGTAACGGTCGAGGGCGGTCCCCTGACCTACGGCAAGACCGGCCGCAGCGAGGATGCCGACTTCGCCAATCCCCACTTCATCTGCTGGGGCGGGCAGAAGCACGGCGTGTCCGCGTAAGTCTATTTTTGCAAGCGGAAAACAATTCTTACACCTTGTCTTGCACCTGCGGACAATGCGGTTCCCGCAGCTTCGAACCGGAAGCGTAAGTTTTCACTGACGAAAAATCATAGGACGAAAACGATTTCCTCTGAAATAACAGGGTCTTTGAGCCGCTTTGCTCAGGAAGAACACACGCAAATCAGCCTGCCGCCACATTGATTAAAATTATTAGCAAAGTCTTACCAGGGGCTTAGGCAATTTTTAAATGTGGCAAGATAGAGTGCCTCTCGTGGTCTTGAGTGTGTGTAGAGAGTCCAATGACCGAAATGATACGTCCCCGAGTGAAGTATGTCATCGGCCCCGATGGCAGCCCGCTGACGATAGCAGACCTTCCGCCGCCGAATACGCGCCGCTGGGTCATTCGTCGTAAAGCCGAGGTTGTCGCCGCCGTGCGTGGTGGTCTGCTCAGCTTGGAAGAAGCCTGCGAACGTTATACGTTGACCGTCGAAGAGTTCCTCTCCTGGCAGTCGTCCATCAATACCCATGGCCTCGCCGGCCTCCGGACGACCCGCATACAGCAGTATCGCCACTGACAGCAGCGGCAGCACCACTTCAATTTGACTTTGTGTTCGGGCCTCTTCTTCCAAAAGAGGTCCGAATTATTTGGAGCAACGCATTTCGAATGCGCGCCGTCATATTCCGATGGCCTCTCAAAGGATAGATTTAGAAGCAGAGACGCGCTCGGTCGCCTGGCGGCAAAGGCTTGGCCGGTCCATATTTCTGACTGAAACGCAAACGGAGACGATCCGTTAACAATCTCGATGATTGGCAGACGTCGAACCACATGCAATCCTTGTTGCATCAGACGCAAGAAGGGAGAATTTCATGGATATCCGCAACGAAAGCAACGCATCCGGCGGCCGTTATGTCGCGACCGTCGAAGGCCACGAGGCGGAAATGACCTTTTCCCGCACCTCTCCCAAGCTGATCATCCTCGATCATACCGGCGTGCCGGATGCCTTGCGCGGTAAGGGCGTCGGCCAGGCGCTGGCGCTTCACGCCGTCGAGGAGGCACGGCGCGGCGGCTGGAAGATCATCCCGCTCTGCCCCTTCTTCAAGGCGCAGGCACAACGTCACGATGACTGGCGTGATGTCGTCAATCTTTAAGGCGTGCCGCGCATACGCAACGGCATGAACGAATCTGGCATCGATCCGTCCGATCGGCCGGATTAATTCCAAAAACGCAAAAGCTGCGCGTGACCGGCCCTGTCACGGCCAGTCACGCGCAGCTTTCATGCACCTTCCGTCTATCGGAACGCAATGATGCTTGATCCGAAAGAAGTGAGGGAATTGCGGTTTCAGGCGCGCGCCCGCGCCGGACCCGAACCATCGCGCTCTTCGAGCGCTGCGGCCTTGGCATATTCGGCCTGTATTTCCTCAAGCGAGCTTTCCAGCGCCTCTTCCTGAACCTGCAGCTCACGAATCGACACCTGCAGGTTGTCCGCGCGCTGGCGGGCGGCCTTGGCAAAGGTCGGGTAAGCAAAGTGGCCCGGATCCGAAATGCCGGACTTCTTCTCTTCGACGACGATCTGGCTTTCCAGTTCCTTCGTCATGCGGTCAAATTCCGCCATCATCATCTGCAGCTGCTGCAGCTGACGACGTTTTTCGTTCACCTGAAACTCCTTCAGGCGAACAAGGCTCTCACGTGACTTCATACGCATTACTCCCGTGATGCGAGACCCCGGCTCTCGATATTCCCGCCCGCGCCGAACCGCTTTGAGACGGCTTGGTTAAAAAAATTTCCAGCGATCTTAATAAAAGCCTACCGCTGGTAACCTTTCGTTTACGGGCATCGTTAATGATAGGCGCAATGATTTAAGGCTCGGTAAATGTTGTGGTCGGATTTCGGCATATCGGCATTGGTGAGTCGGATGAATCACTTGGCGTTGGTTCTTAAAGCGATACTTTAGGAGAAGATTTTACTGATTGTCTTTGGAAAACAGTGCAATGGAAAAATTATTTAATAAATTCGATACGACTTGCCAGAGTGAATCAGAATTTGTTAACCATTACATGGCAGCTTCCAAATCAAGCAGTGATTTGATCGGTATCGCGTAAGGGGGCTGACGACCTTTCGGCGGCGGTAAAGGGGACAATTATGCGGGTTCTACTCATTGAAGACGACAGCGCGACAGCGCAGAGCATCGAGCTGATGCTCAAATCCGAAAGTTTCAACGTCTATACCACCGATCTCGGTGAGGAAGGCGTCGATCTCGGAAAGCTCTACGACTACGACATCATCCTTCTCGATCTCAATCTTCCCGATATGTCCGGCTACGAAGTGCTGCGCACACTGCGCCTTTCGAAGGTCAAGACGCCGATCCTGATCCTCTCCGGCATGGCTGGCATCGAGGACAAGGTTCGCGGCCTCGGCTTCGGCGCCGACGACTACATGACCAAGCCTTTCCACAAGGATGAGCTGGTCGCCCGCATTCACGCCATCGTCCGCCGTTCCAAGGGCCATGCCCAGTCGGTGATCATGACCGGCGAGCTCATCGTCAACCTCGACGCCAAGACCGTCGAAGTCGGCGGCCAGCGCGTGCATCTGACCGGCAAGGAATATCAGATGCTGGAGCTGCTCTCGCTGCGCAAGGGCACGACGCTTACCAAGGAAATGTTCCTCAACCACCTCTATGGCGGCATGGACGAGCCGGAACTGAAGATCATCGACGTCTTCATCTGCAAGCTTCGCAAGAAGCTGGCCAACGCGGCGGGCGGCGCCAACTATATCGAAACCGTCTGGGGCCGCGGCTATGTGCTGCGCGAGCCCGACAGCGGCGATTTCGCCGAAAGCGCCTGATTAGCCTCCCCTAAACCGCCGAAATTCTCAAATCCCGCCTCTTCAGGCGGGATTTTTCTTTAGGGCAGTTCCAGGAAAAGCGTATTGCCCCCCTTTCCGTCCCGAATCCCGTAAGAAAATGATAGCGCGCTTTCGCACTTCGAAAAAAAAGGGGAAGGCTCAAAGCAGCCGGCCGATGAACCGCCCAGGATCGCAATAGCCGCCTCAAAGGCTGCCGTTGCTGCTGTGATATGTCTCGTCAAAATCAGGCGGCTGCCGCGCGATTGCCGAATATGGCCGTCAGGATCTTGCGATCGAAGGGCTTCAGCAGAAAATCCGTGGCGCCTGCGCGCTTTCCGGCCATCAGCTTGCGAAGGTCGGCCTCGACAACGCAGTAGTAGATCTTCACGTCCTTGCCGTTGGGCATGGCGCGGATGCTGGCGATGAGATCGAGCGCCCCTTCCATGCCTGCATCGACGATCAGATAATCCGGGATTTCGGCCTGGCAGCGTGCCAGCGCTTCGCGGGCGTCACCGGCTTCGCTCACAAGAAAATCCAGCTCCGACAGGATTCGTTTGCCGACCTTACGTACGACATCCGACGTATCCGTTATCATGAACCGCTGCATATGTGAGCTCCCTGCTGTCGACCGCCATCATCCGAATGGCGGCGTCAAATTGAAACGATAGGAGCAGCAAGCTAAGGATTCGTTACCGCTACATTCTCAATTGAGCGGACAACCCAAAGATTGCACAGAATTTTCAATGCACGAAATACTATGCCCGCGGCCGATGCCCGGCCGCGGGCAAAAATGAGAATCAGTCTTTCGGCTTATGAGCCGCCATGGTCGCCACGAAGGTCAACTCCTCCGGCGTCGCATTGTAGGAAAGCTCCATGCCGCTCTCATCGGCAAGAAGCACCGTGTAGTAGGGCTGGATGGAATGAGCGTCGATGGCCTCCTCCAGCGTGCCGGAGCAGATTTCTGCGAACTTCGGCGGTATGCGCATCAGCCGCCCCTTGGCGCTGATCGTGAATTTGGCCTCGAACTCCGGATTTTCGAGCGTCACCTCGATATTGCCGCCGCGCGGAATGGCACCATAGGCAACGAGAAAGAGATTGAGCAGCAGCTTCACTCGGTTCTTGGCGATGATCGCGCGCGGACCGACCCAGTTGACCTCCGTCTTCTTCTCGGCGGCGGCGAAATCCTTGGCGGCCCGCTCCGCCTCGCCGGTGTCGATCGAGGCGCCGACCGAACCGGACGCGCCGAAGGCAAGGCGGGCGAATTTCAGACGGACGGACGCGTTGAGCGCGCTCGTGCGGATCAGATCCATCGCATCGGCATCCGCACCACCCTCGTCGAGCAGCTCCAGACCATTGTTGATCGCCCCGACCGGCGAGATCACGTCATGGCAGACGCGGCTGCACAGCAGCGCGGCCAGATCCGGTCCGGTCAGAGTGAGATTGGGATTTTTCGACATTCATTGTCTCCTGAATGCTGACAGGCAAGGCGAGTAGTTACACCTTGCCACGGCAAGGTTGCCCGAGGGTTTCGCAGCCAGTGTACCGCGCGCCATAATGACACCATATTTGGTAAACCGATTGTTAAGACCATCGACGCAAAATGCATTCATCGCCATCAGACTCGTTCGCGCGCGAATCGTCCTGCGATGGATGGGCGGAAAGTCTGAGAAAGAGGGGGCGTGCCGTGGCGGCGCGTTCAGCCGAACATGTCGCACATGCGCCCCTGAAGCACCGACCATGATGAACGGAAAACTTCCATGCGCAATGAACTCCTGAAGAGACTGCCCAGCCCCGGCTCCGGAACGCTCGGCCTTGGCCTGCTCTTGGCCATCGTCGCATTCGTGAGTTTCGCGTTGCCGATCCGCCAGGCGGCCGCCGCAAACGGCCAGTATTCGGCGCAGGAAATCGTCGATGCCGGCCATTCCTTCTTCGGCTCCACCAGCGGCGGCCTCGCCAAGGTCGTCGAGCGGGCCTTCCAGCAATACGGCCTGCCGAACGGCTACATTCTCGGACAGGAAGGCTCCGGCGCCTTTCTTGCCGGTCTGACCTATGGAGAAGGCCAGCTCAACACCAAGAATGCCGGCGAGCATCCGCTCTATTGGCAAGGTCCGTCGCTGGGGCTCGACTACGGCGGCCAGGGTACCCGGGTCATGATGCTGGTTTACGATCTGCCGAGCATCGACAGCGTCTATACCCGCTTCGGCGGCGTGAGCGGCCAGGCCTTCGTGGTCGCCGGCTTCGGCATGACCGTCCTGAAAAACAACAATATCGTGCTCGTTCCGATCCGCACCGGGCTCGGCGCGCGCCTCGGCATCAACATGGGCTATTTGAAGGTCACGCCGAACCCGACCTGGAATCCCTTCTGAGCCTTCTTCCGATACGATCTCCCAGGCAGCGCACGCCTTGGCCCGCTTGAGTTGCGGGCCTTTTCTTTCCCGGAGTCTCGGGCTCTGAAATCAAAGAAGCAGCCCGCGCCGGTAAACCATATCCGCGTTAAACGCTTGCCCGCATGGCTAACCCATGATTAATCATCCTATCGACATCGGACATAACTCCAGGATACTGGTCGCGTCGTGATTCAATTTGCTCTCTTGTTCGGGTTGGGCTTTCTGACGGCCGCTCTTCTGGGCTTTCTCATCGCGCCGTCGATCCATCGTCGTATCGTCTGGTTCACCGAAAAGCGCCTGAAGGCGACGATGCCGCTGAGTCCGCAGGAAGTGCGTGCGCAAAAGGACATGGCCCGCGCCCTCTTCGCCGCCGAAAACGCCAGGACCGAACATGCCCTGACGCAGGAGCGCGACAAGACCGTCGCGCTGCAGATCCATAACGGCAAGCTTCAGCAGGAAGCCGGCCGCCTCTCGGCCGGAAATACCGAGCTGCAGACGCGCATCGACGATCTGGAAGTGGAGGCGGGGGAACTGCGCTCACGCCTGCGCCGCGAGGAAAGCTATATCAGCCAGCTCAAATCGAGCATCCATACCGCCGAGCAGGCCAGCGCCGAAAAGGAAGCCGATATTGACGGGCTGCGCAAGCGGATGACGAAGATGGCGGCCGACGCCGACAATTTCAGGATCGACCTTGCAGCCCGCGAGACCGAGATCGAGAGCCTGAAGCTGCGCATCAACACATTGCGGGATGAACGTGAGGCTCTGCGCCAGGAGTTGAGCGCGGCGAACCTGCGCGCAGCGAATGCGGAACAGTCGCTCCGCCAGGAAAGCGACAAGAACAAGCGGCTTGAAGAACGGCTCGACCGCGAAATTGCCGGCAGCGCCGATAAAGAAACCGCAATCGAACGGCACACTCAGGACGTCATCCGCCTGAGGGAGCGGCTGGAGGCCGCCGTCAAGGAATCGAAGGAAGCAGGCAAGGCGCTTCGTGCCGCAGGTCTGACACCGCCGAAGAAGACGGCAAGGACGCCGGAGCTCGCTGCGGCGTCCATGGTTTCAGCCATCGCCGACAGCCAGGCGGATACAGCCGAGCCCGCACAAGCGGCAGAACCGGAACGAACAGTGAAAGACGAAATCGCCCAAATGACGGAAGAGGTTCGCAATCGGGCCGCGGCCCTGTCGGACCGCCTGCTGAAAGCCCGCACGCCGGCGCATGACGACGCCATGCGCGAGGAGATTGCCAAGATTGCGGCCAATATGGTGGCTCTGACGGCACTCAAGGAAGGCGATGCCTCACCGATCCTCGATCTGCTGCCGAAGAATCGGGATGCCGCCGCGCCGGGCGCGCGCGTCAGCCTCGCCGACCGCGTTGCCGCCATATTGCCAAAGCATTCCTGACCTGAGGTGCCGTGCAAAGTGGCCGGCCGTCTTGCGGCAACGATATGCGCCAAATCAGCTACATACGACCGTTCTTCGCGGCCATCTCGAAAAGGGCGATACCGCTTGCCGTCCCGACATTGAGGCTATCCAAGCCGGGAGCCTGCGGGATTCGCACGCTGCCGAAGGCAGAAAGGATGTTCTCCGGCAGACCGTCCCCCTCCGTGCCGACCACCAGCGCCATGCGGTCCGAAGCCGGCACATCCCGAATGTCCAAGCCCCCGCGCGGTGACAGGCTCCAGATGGCAAAGCCGCGCCCGGCCAGCGCCGCAAGCAACTCGACGCCGCTCGATTGCCGACGATAGGGAATTGTCAGGATCGAGCCGACCGAAACCCTGAGTGCCTTTCGGTAAAGCGGATCGCAACAGCTCTCGTCCAGCAGCACCGCATCTGCGCCAAAGGCCGCGGCATTGCGAAACATGGAACCCATATTGTCGTGATTGGAAATGCCGCAGCCGACAAGCACGAGCGCCTGCTTTGGGATACGGTCGAGAAAGGCACCCGTCCCCTCTCCCGTCGTCCTGCGCCCCAGCGCCAGAACGCCGCGATGCAGATGGAAACCGACAATGCCGTCGAGCACCTCGGCGGATGCGACATAAACCGGGACATCGGCCGGAAAGCTCTCGATGATGCCGCCGAGCCCGGCAACGCGGTTCTTGAGCAGCAGCACCTTCTCCGCGGCGAAATCGCCGGCCGCCGCATGTGCGCCGGCAAGCAGCCGCAGCACAACCGTACCTTCCGCAATGAAACGGCTGTCGCGGCCCGTGAGATCGCGTTCGCGGATATCGCGGAATTCGGCGATGCGCGGATCGTCGGGATGCGTAATCTCGATGAGCCGCTCGTTCGTCATCGTCAGACCGTCAGTTGGACAGCGATATGGTCGCCACGGTGCGGCCGATACCGTAATCGAAGACGATGGCCTGGCGCTGACCGCCGGCAAGCGTGCCATAGAACAGCACCTGATTGCCCGACAGCGCCGTGGACTGCACCGTAAAGCCCGCCGGCAGCAGAGCCGTCACCGCAACCGGAGCATCGGAGGGGATGCCGGAAGCAGCCTGCCCGGCAGGCTTTGCCGCCGGCTTCATCGTCTTGTAGACAACGGCGCCGAAGACGGCCATAAGGCTCACCACCATGACGGCCGCAGAGACGATCTGCAGGCGGATCATCTTGCGTCGGACTTTCTCCAGGGCCGGATCGAGGGGCTTTTCCTCTTGATCGTCTGGCTCGAGATTCGTCATCGATGCGTCCTTGCTTCCTGAAGAGCGCCTTGTGCGCCGGAGAAATACGTTTGAGCGACCCCTTTAAAGAAGCCGCGAGCAATAGAAAAGTCCTTACCGCCGATGAAAATGCCGTAGGACGGCTCGATTCGTGGCTGACGGCCGAGATCGGCGAGGAATTTTCCCGCAGCCGCGTGCAGGCGCTGATCAAGGACGGCGCGGTTTTGCTCAATGGCGCACCGGTGACGGACGCCAAGCGCAAGGTGCGCCCCGGAGACGTCTATCAGGTCACATTGCCCGAGCCTGAGGATCCGACGCCGCAGGGTGAGGATATCCCGCTCGACGTGCTCTATGAGGACGACGACGTCATCGTCATCTCCAAGCCGGCCGGGCTTGTCGTGCATCCAGCCGCGGGCAACTGGACAGGGACATTGGTCAATGCTCTGATCCATCATTGCGGCAACAGCCTTTCCGGCATCGGCGGCGTTCGCCGTCCGGGCATCGTTCACCGGCTGGACAAGGATACGACGGGAGTGATGGTCGTCGCCAAGAACGATGTCGCTCACCGGCATCTGTCCCAGCAATTTGCCGATCATGGCCGGACGACATCGTTGGAGCGCGCCTATCAGGCAATCGTCTGGGGACGTCCCCGCCAGCTCGTCGGCACCATCGATGCGCCCCTCGGCCGCTCGAGCAGCGACCGCACGCGCCGCGCCGTCAAGCGTCCGGATTCTCAGGATGCCGACGAAGCGATCACGCATTACGAGGTGGTGGAGCGCTTCCACGAGACACCGGACGCGACTGCCCTCGCCTCGCTGATCGAGTGCCACCTGGAAACCGGCCGCACCCATCAGATCCGCGTGCATATGGCGCATATCGGCCACCCGCTGCTCGGTGACGCCGTTTACGGCGGCGGCTTCAAGACCAAGGCCAATCTCCTGCCGGAAGCCGCAAAGCAGGCCGTCCACCGCTTCACGCGCCAGGCGCTCCATGCCTACATGCTGCAATTCGAACATCCCCGCACTGGCGAGGTCATGCATTTCGAGGCACCGCTGCCCGATGACATGGAGGAATTGGCGGCAGCACTCAGAGGATAGGCGCGAAACGTCACAATGACTGGACGCCTGCCCT